>JAOPWF010000527.1 GCA_025965815.1 Mycobacterium sp. | reverse complement strand
TGCGCTGCCGCTGATGTAGCTGGCCTCCTCGGAGACCAGGAATAGGGCGGCCTGTGCGACTTCCTTCGGCAGGCCGGGGCGTCGCTCGCAGGTGCGCTCAACCATCGACATGACGAGCTGCGGGGCTTCGGCCAGAATTGCGGTGACGGCAGGTGATTCGATGAGGCCGGGGCAGATGGCGGTCACCCGGATACCCACCGCGGCGCCCTCGGCTGCCAGCTGGCGGGTGAGCGCCATGATGGCCCCCTTGGCAGCCACGTGTGCGCTCTGTGGCAGATCACGCGATCCGTTGATGCCCGCAATGGAGCCGCAGTTGAGAACGACGCCCCCACCACGGGCGATGAGGTGGGGCCACGCCGCCTGGGTGCAGTGCCAGGTGACCCCGAGTTCGTTGCGGATGGTGTGTTCGTAGTCGGCGACCGTCATGTCGGCAAATGGCGCGAATCGAGTGTCACCGGCGTTGTTGTAGAGGATGTCGAAGCCACCACATGCCGCGACCGCCTGGTCCACCCACGCGTGGGCGGCTTCGGGAGTGGAGACGTCCAGCGGCGCAACCGACACCATGCCGTAGCCGCTGTCTTCCACCAGCTTCTGGGTCCTCATGGCGGCCTCAGCGTCAATGTCGGTGCCGACGACGGTCGCTCCCTCCGCTGCGAACAACAGCGAAGCCGCTTGTCCGATGCCGCCGCCTGTTCCAGAGATCAACGCGACCTTGCCGTCCAGACGCCCAGTCATCATCACACCTTTCTTGCAGCCCCGATGCCGCGGTTGGACCTCGTGAGCCCGGAGCTGACGACGCAGGCCCATCGACGCCGAGCTGATTCTTGGCCGCCAGACAGGTTACTGTCAACAGATAACTGATGACGAAAGTGGTGATCTGCGGGTGCGGGAATGGGATGTGGCGGTTGAGGGGCCAATCGGTCTCGGGGAGGCACCGTTCTGGGACGACGAGCGGCAATGTCTGTGGTTCGTCGACATCACCGAGGGCGTGCTGTATCGCCTCGACCCAGTGACCGGCGAGGTCGCTGGCCGGCGAGTGGGCTCACCGCTCAGCGCCGCGATTCCGGCATCCGATGGCGCGTTGATACTGACCCAGGGAAACGGGGTGTACCGATACGACTGGGACCACGCGACCACAACCCTCATCGCCGCTATCGACCCACCCGATGCGACCATCCAGCTCAACGATGCTGCGTGTGACCCACTTGGGCGATTGTGGGCGGGCACGATCGACGCCAACTTCGGTCGCGGTCGATCGAGTCTGCTGCGATTCAGCGCGGCGGTTCCTGACACGATCCTTTCCTCCGTAGGGCTAGCCAACGGCATCGCATGGAGCCCGGACGGCGCGACGATGTACTTCGCTGACAGCCAACAACGCACGATTGAGGCGTTCGACTACAACGTGGAGTCCGGGTCCGTCTCGCAGCCTCGGGTATGGCTCACATTGTCTGAGCCACAAGGGTTTCCCGACGGACTGGCAGTCGATGCGCGCGGCGACGTATGGGTCGCCCTTTACGCCGGCGCCGCTGTACATCACTACAGCGACGAAGGCGCATTGATTGAAGTCCTGCAATTCCCTGTCGATCGAGTCACCAATGTGTGTTTCGGCGGTGCCGATCTCGCCGACCTCTATGTCACCACCTCTTCGCATCGACTGACGCCCGCCGAGCAGGGCTCCCAGCCGCTAGCCGGGGCTACTTTCGTCGTGCCCAACGTCGTCACCGGGCAACCGTCGCGGCGCTGGAAACCGGAAACCATGCGGCGCGCGGCGGGCACCCAAGTCGGCGAGCCGCCGATCCACGACCACTCATGACGCGAGGTCGATTCGCCAGCCGGGACGGGCGGCCGACGGATCGCTGATTGACGGCGCCGCGATGTTGTGACTAGCGTTACACAACAGTTATCAGTCAGCAGACGACGACATACCGTTGACAATACCCACTGCTGTCGACGCGAAGGAGGAAGCCGTGAGCACCGGGCTGCAGAAAAGCTTGGCATGGTGCGGCGTCGCGTTCATCCTGGTCCTGTTCCCAGGCCTGGTAATGGCCGGGCTGTTGCCGCCGATACCGCCCACGCGGACCGCCGAGCAGGTGGCCCAGTTCTGGGCCACCAATACCGGTCTCAAGCGTTGCGGTCTCGTCCTGATGCTGGCGGGTTCGGCTCTGCCGGTTCCGTTCAGCACACTGATCGCCGCTCGGATGAAACAGCTCGAGGGCCGCTTCACTCCCCTCACCTACGCCCAGATCATCGGGGCGGCGCTGTCAGTCGTCGCGATCGTGCTGCCCGTCTGTGCGTTCGCTGCGGCCTCATACCGGCCCGAACGTGACCCGCAAATCACCCAAGCGCTCAATGACCTCGGCTGGCTGCCGTTGGTCATGTTCTGGCCGCCGGCCACCATCCAGTGCCTGGCCATCGGGTTCGCCGTACTGGGATACCGTGGTACAGCACCGATTTGGCCGCGATGGGTCGGCTATTACAACCTGTGGATCGCGTTCATCTTCGCCGCCGGCGGTTTGGCGGTGCTGTTTAAGACCGGCGTCTTCGCGTGGAACGGCCTGCTGGCCTTCTGGCTGGTGGCGGCTTTCTTCGGCACCTGGTATGTGGTGATGACCTGGCAGTTGTTGACCACGATCTCTCACCAGCCCATCGATCCTGGCGACGACGCCGACGGGAACCGGCCTCGGTTGCAGCACGCCCCCACGTGACCGCGCTGACGATGCCCGGCGGGGCGGCCCCCCGAACACAGGCACCCCGCCGGATTCCCGGTGAAGAAGGCATCTGGGTCTTCGTCCTGGGTGACATGACTGTATTCGCACTGTTTTTCGCTACCTTCATGAGAAGCTCACCTTCGTGGATCTCGAGCCGGACAGAGTGATGGACCAGATGCCGTCGGAGCTTTCGGGCGGAATGAAAAAGAGGGTG
>JAOPWF010000505.1 GCA_025965815.1 Mycobacterium sp. | reverse complement strand
TCGGGTTTGGCCCGGAACTGCTCGACGAGATGACCGCCATGAAGGTGGTGCACTGGTCACCGCCCGAGACATCTGTGAAAAACGACGGACGTGCACCATGCCGCCCGACAGCGAGAAGACGGTGCCGAAGACGGCGAAGGGTGCCATCGGCACCATGAAGATCAGGCCGTAGATGACCAGATCGGCGGTGCTCAGCGAGCGTTTGAGTTCCTGCGTATAACCGAACTTCTCGATACCGGTCGGCCCGACCGGCGTGTCACTGTCCGTGCGCTCAGCTGGTGCCGCCACGATTGCACCTTCCTCCTGGGCAAGAGTCTGCTGCGATGCGGCCGCGCCCGCACGGCAACGGCTAACGTGGGTTCGGTGAGCTGCACTTCGAAGGCGATGCCGGCACTGGTGGCCGTTGTGACCGTGCTGGTGGCGCTGACCAGCTGTGGCCGTGCTGCCGAGCCAGCGACCCCGACACCGGCGGCCACCGACTTCGCGGCGACGCTGCGTCAGCGCATCACGGGCGACGCCCTGATGGCTCACGTGACCAAGCTCCAGGAGATCGCCGACGCCAACGGCGGTAACCGGGCCATCGGCACCCCCGGCTTCGACGCCAGCGTCAAGTATGTCGCGGACACGTTGACAGCCAAGGGCTTTGACGTCCAGACAGCGGAGTTCGAGTTACGCCTGCCGTTCGCCGACCCGCCGTCGCTGACCGTCGGGGGAACCCCCGTGCAGGCCAAACCGCTGGAGTACACCATCGGTACGCCGTCCGACGGCATCACCGCACCGCTGGTGCCCGCGCGGGTGGAGGACAGCCCCGGCTGCACCGCATCGGATTACGACGGCCTTCCGGTCGCCGGTGCGGTGATCCTGGTGGACCGCGGCCAATGCCCGTTCTCCACCAAGGAGATGGTGGCCGCCGAACGCGGCGCGGTGGCACTGATCGTCGCGAACAACGTGGACGGCGACCCGTCGGGCGCGACCCTGGGTGCCAAGACCGACGTGAAGATCCCGGCCGTCCTCGTCAGCAAGGCCGACGGCGCACGGCTACGCGCGCAGCCCGGCCCGGCCACGCTGAAGCTGAATGCGGGTGTCCGGACCGAGAAGGCCCGCAACGTCATAGCCCAGACCAAGACGGGGTCGACGCAGGACGTGGTGATGGCGGGCGCCCACCTCGACAGCGTTCCGGCCGGCCCGGGGATCAACGATAACGGCTCCGGTGTCGCGGCGGTGCTGGAAACCGCGCTGCAGCTGGGCAGTTCGCCGCAGGTGCGCAACGCCGTTCGGTTCGGCTTCTGGGGTGCCGAGGAGCTGGGCTTGGTGGGCTCGAGCAAGTATGTCGAGTCACTGAGCGTCGACGCGCTCAGGGACATCGCGCTCTACCTCAACTTCGACATGGTTGGCTCGCCCAACCCCGGCTACTTCACCTATGACGGCGACCAATCGACGCCGCCGGGTCCCGGGAAGGGGGCGCCGCGGGTGCCGGAGGGTTCCGCGGGCATCGAACGCACCCTGGTGGCGTACCTCAAGGGCGCGGGTAAGACCCCCCAGGACACCTCGTTCGAGGGTCGCTCCGATTACGACGGATTCACCCAGGCCGGCATACCCGCGGGCGGGCTGTTCACCGGTGCCGAGGAGAACAAGACCGAGGAGCAGGCGAAGCTGTGGGGCGGAAAGGCCAACGAGCCGTTCGACCCGAACTACCACAAGAAGACTGACACATTGGACAAGATCGACCGTCCGGCGTTCGACATCATGGGCCCCGGTGTCGCCTACTCGTTGGGGCGCTACGCCCAGGATCTCGGTGGGCGCAATGGTGTCCCGCTACGTGATGACCGCACCCGCCACGTGGTCACGGAATCATGACAACCTCGGCAAAACCGTTGGGCCGCACTGGCGCAGCGCCTAGCCTGGGTGCGTGAAAAACAGCGGGGTGGCGGTAGCGACGCTGCTTCTGGCCGCGATGCTGGTCGCGTGTTCGTCGAAGCAACCGGCGGCGCCCGCCGCCAGTGCGGACCTGGGCCGCGAACTGGCGGGCAAGGTGTCGGTCGACGCGATGTTCGCCCACCTGCAGAAACTGCAGCAGATCGCCGACGCCAACAAGGGTACCCGGGCCGAGGGCACTACCGGTTTTGATGCCAGCGTCGATTACGTCGCACAGGCATTGCGGGACAAAGGCTTTGACGTGCAGACCCCCGAGTTCGAGAGGCTGGAGGTGACGGCGCGGGGTAATCCCACCCTGACGGTTGCCGGTCGCGGGTATCCCGTGGACCAGGCATCGATGCTGGTGGGCACGGCGCCGGGCGGACTCAACGCGGTGACGAAACGGCCGCAGAAGGCCGCCGGCTGCGCGGTGGGCGACTACGGGGTGGTATCGGTCATCGGTGCGGTCGCCGTCGTCGACGACACCGGTTGCTCGATCGTCGAGAAGCAGAACACCGCCATCGCCAAGGGCGCGGTGGCCCTGCTGGTCGTCAGCACACCCGGGCCCAACGGCAGCCCGCGGGGCCTGTTCGCCCCCGGCTACTACAAGCACCTGACGCTTCCGGTCGGGGTCGTCGGGGCCGACGCCGACGCCGCGGTACGTCGTACCACCGCGCCTGTCCGGCTCACCCTGGACGGCAAGACCGTCCCGGTGAAGTCACGAAACATCCTGGCCCAGACTAAAACCGGGGACACCCATAACGTCGTGGTGGTCGGGGCGCACCTGGACAGCGTCCGCACCGGCCCGGGTATCGAGGACAACGGCACCGGCGTGGCGGCACTGCTGGAGACCGCCGCCGCGCTGGGCTCGTCGCCGTCGGTGACCAACGCGGTGCGGTTCGCATTCTGGGGCGCCGAGGAGGAGAGCCTGGAGGGTTCGACGCGGTACGTGCAGGGATTGAACCGCGATGACTTGAACGACATCGCGCTCTACCTGAACTTCGACATGCTGGGCTCACCGAACCCCGGCTACTTCACTTACGACGGTGACCAGTCGGGTCAGCCTAACCCCGACCTGCCCGCAGGCGATGTGCCGGTGGGGTCGGCCGGTGTGGAGCGGACCCTGGCCGGCTACCTGAACCTGGCCGGCATACGTCCCGCCGACATGCCGCTGGGGCAGGGCACTGACTACAGCGCCTTCCTCGTCGCGGGGATTCCCATCGGCGGGGCGACAACCGGTGCGACGCAGCGTAAATCCGAGGTGCAGGCCAGGCTGTGGGGCGGTCGGGCCGGCGTCGCCTTCGACCCGAATTACCACACCCCGCGGGACACGATCGATAACGTCAACCGCGACGCACTGCGGATCATGGGCAGTGCCGCGGCGTTCGCGGTCGGCACCTATGCGCAGTCGGTGCAGGGCGTCAACGGGGTTCCGGCTCCGGCTCAGCGTCATCGCGCTGCGGTACGCCCCTGATCGCCGCCAGTGCTCGCATGCCGTGATAGACGGCGAGCGCGGCAAGTGACCCCAGTGCGATGCCGGTGAACGTCAGATCGCCGAGCTGCCAGGTGAAGTCGGCAATACCGATGATCAGCGGGATGGCGGCGGTCATCTGGTTCACCGGCTCGGAGAAGTCGACGTGGTTGGTCAGCCAGATGCGTACCCCCAGCACGCCGACCAGCCCGTACAGCACGACGGTCGCACCGCCCAGCACTCCGGGTGGGATCGCCGAGATCGCCGCGCCGACCTTCGGGCACAGCGACAGAACGATGGCCACCACACCGGCGACCCAGTACGCCGCCGTCGAGTAGACCCGGGTCGCCGCCATCACACCGATGTTCTCTGCGTAGGTGGTGGTGGCCGAGCCGCCGCCGAACCCCGCGAGCGTGGTCGCCAGTCCGTCGGCGGCCAGCGCCCGGCCGTTGAGCGGATCGGTGTCCACGCCGGTCATCTGGCCGACCGATTTGACGTGCCCGATGTTCTCGGCGACCAGGGCGATCACTGCCGGCAGGAACAGCGGAAGCACCGACCAGGTGAACGTCGGCGTCTGGAAGTCGGGCAGACCGACCCAGGACGCCGCCGCGATCTGGCTGGTGTCGACGTCGCCGAGAAGCAGGGCCAGCAGGTAGCCCAGCACCACGGCCAGGAAGATCGCCAGCCGGCCGATGATTCCGC
>JAOPWF010000487.1 GCA_025965815.1 Mycobacterium sp. | reverse complement strand
TACCTGATCAACCGCCGCTGGACGTTCCAGGCGCCGCCGAGCAGGGCCCGTTTCATCGCCGTCGTCGCGCTGTACGCGCTCACCTACGCGGTGCAGGTGGGTATCAACTACATCTTCTATATGCAGTTCGAGAACCAGCCGTGGCGGGTCCCGGTGGCGTTCGTGATCGCCCAGGGCACCGCGACTGTGATCAACTTCATCGTGCAACGCGCGGTGATTTTCCGGATCCGTTGAAATCCGGCGCCGAGCTCGGCACCTGAAGCCGCGCGGTACCCTCTTTGACGATGCTGACCACTGACGTTCCGACGACCACCAAGAGCCTGACCGGCTGGTGTCGCACCGCTCCCACCGTGGCTCAGGTGCTGTCGACGCCCGATCCCGAGGTGATCGCCAAGGCCGTTGCCGCGACCGCGGATGCCGGCGGCCGCGGTGTGATCGCCCGTGGCCTGGGCCGCTCCTACGGCGACAACGCCCAGAACGGCGGCGGCCTGGTCGTCGACATGACCCCCCTGAACACCATCCACTCCATCAACTCCGACACCCGGATGGTCGACGTCGACGCCGGCGTCAGCCTGGATCAGTTGATGAAGACCGCGCTGCCGTTCGGACTGTGGGTCCCGGTGCTGCCAGGGACCCGACAGGTCACCGTCGGCGGGGCCATCGCCTGTGACATCCACGGCAAGAACCACCACAGTGCGGGCAGCTTCGGCAACCACGTCCGCTCGATCGACCTGCTCAGCGCCGACGGGCAGATCCGGCACCTGACGCCCGACGGCCCCGACGCCGAGCTATTCTGGGCCACCGTCGGCGGCAACGGCCTGACCGGCATCGCGCTGCGCGCCACCATCGAGATGACACAGACCGAGACGGCGTATTTCATCGCCGACGGCGACGTCACCAGCAGCCTCGACGAGACTGTTGCGTTCCACAGCGACGGCAGCGAGGACAACTACACTTACTCCAGCGCGTGGTTCGACGCGATCAGCGCGCCGCCGAAGCTCGGCCGGGCCGCGATATCGCGCGGCTCACTGGCCACTCTGGATCAGTTGCCGAAGAAGCTGCAGCGCAACCCGCTGAAATTCGATGCGCCGCAACTGCTGACCGTGCCCGAAGGACTGCCGAACGGGCTGGCCAACAAGTTCACCTTCGGGGCGATGACCGAACTGTGGTACCGCAAGTCCGGCGGCTATCGTGGCAAGGTCCAGAATCTGACGCAGTTCTACCATCCGCTGGACATGCTCGGTGAATGGAACCGCGCCTACGGCTCGGCGGGCTTCCTGCAGTACCAATTCGTCGTCCCGACAACGGCGGTCGACGAGTTCAAGGCCATCCTGCGTGATATCCAGGCCTCGGGACACTATTCATTCCTCAACGTCTTCAAGCTGTTCGGCCCCGGTAACCAGGCGCCGCTGAGCTTCCCGATCCCCGGCTGGAACGTCTGCGTCGACTTCCCGATCAAGGCCGGCCTGGCCGAGCTCCTCGCCGACCTGGACCGGCGGGTGCTGGAATTCGGCGGCCGGCTCTACACCGCCAAGGATTCACGCACCACCGCCGAAACCTTCCACGCCATGTATCCGCGCATCGACGAATGGATCGCGGTGCGGCGCAAGGCCGATCCCACCGGGGTCTTCGCCTCTGACATGGCCCGACGCTTGGAGCTGCTGTAAATGCTCGACGCCGTAGGCAATCCCCAGACCATCCTGCTGCTCGGAGGCACCTCCGAGATCGGGCTGGCCATCTGTGAGCGCTACCTGCGCACCGCACCGGCCCGCATCGCGCTGGCCGCGCTGCCCGACGATCCGGGCCGCGACGACGCTGTCGCGCAGATGAAGAACGCCGGCGCGCGGTCGGTGGAGGTGATCGACTTCGACGCCGTCGACACCGACAGCCACCCGAAGGTCATCGACGAGGCGTTCTCCGGCGGCGACGTGGACGTGGCCATCGTCGCCTTCGGGCTGCTCGGTGACGCCGAGGAGCTGTGGCAGGACCAGCGCAAAGCGGTGCAGATCGCCGAGATCAATTACACCGCAGCGGTTTCGGTTGGCGTGCTGGTCGGCGAGAAGATGCGCGCGCAGGGCTTCGGTCAGATCATCGCGATGAGTTCGGCGGCCGGGGAACGGGTGCGCCGGTCCAACTTCGTCTACGGCTCTACCAAGGCCGGGTTGGACGGGTTCTACCTCGGGCTGGGAGAAGCCCTGCGGGAGTACGGCGTTCGGGTGCTCGTTATCCGTCCCGGCCAGGTACGCACCCGGATGAGCGCGCATGTCAAAGAGGCGCCGATGACCGTTGACAAGGAGTACGTCGCCGAGCTTGCGGTCACCGCCTCGGCCAAGGGCAAGGAGCTGGTGTGGGCGCCTGGAGCGTTCAGGTACGTGATGATGGTGCTGCGACATATCCCGCGGCCCATCTTCCGCAAGCTCCCCATCTGAGCATGCGAGGCCCGCTGACCACCCTGGGCCAGATGGCGTTGGCGGTCATGGTTGCGGTGCTGGTGGCCGTCATGTCGCTGAACGCGATCGGCCGCGTCAACTGGCCGGCGTACAACTCGTCGAACCAGTTGCACGCGCTGACCACGGTCGGCCAGTTCGCCTGCCTGGCCGGGTTGTTGGCGGCGGGCTGGGCGTGGCGGCGGGGTGGTCCGGCGGGCTGGGGGCACCTCCCGCTTGCGGGGCAGAGCGAAGCGACCCGGGGAAGGTACCGCTTGCTGGCACACGGCGCAGCGCTGGTGTTCCTGTCCGCGTTCTCCGTGGTCACGCTGGCCATGCCGCTTGGTGCGACCAAGCTGTATCTGTTCGGCATCTCGGTGGACCAGCAGTTCCGCACCGAATACCTGACGCGGCTCACCGACACCGCAGGCCCACACGACATGACCTACGCCGACCTGCCGCCGTTCTACCCGCCCGGCTGGTTCTGGATCGGTGGCCGGATCTCGGCGCTGACCGGGATACCGGCGTGGGAGATGTTCAAGCCGTGGGCGATCATCTCGATCACCATCGCCGCGGTGATGGCATTCGTGTTGTGGGCCAAGATGGTTCGCTTCGAGTACGCGCTGATCGTCGCCACCGCCACGACCGCTGCGGCGCTGGCCTACTCGCCCACCGAGCCGTACGCTGCCATCATCGCGGTGCTGCTGCCCGCGATCCTGGTGCTCGCCTGGTCGGGCCTGCGCGGATCGACCCGGCCCCCGCAAGCGGGAAGTACCCCCACGGGTGGCTGGGCGGCGGTGATCGGCGTCGGGATATTCCTGGGATTCGCCGCCACCTTCTACACGCTGCTGCTGGCCTACAGCGCGTTCACGCTGGTGATCATGGCCGTGGTGGTGGCGTGGTCACGACGAAGCCTCGAGCCGCTGCTGCGGCTGGCGGTGGTCGCGGTGATCGCCGGCGCGATCGCGCTGCTGGCCTGGCTGCCGTACCTGCTGGCGGCGATCGGCGGATCACCCGCCAATTCGGGCACTGCCCAGCACTATTTGCCTTCCGACGCCGCCCAACTGTCCTTCCCGATGCTGCACTTCACCCTGCTTGGCGCGCTGTGCATGGTCGGCACGCTCTGGCTGGTGGTCAACGCGCGCAGTTCGACCCGAGCCGGCGCGCTGGCGATCGGTGTGCTGGCGGTCTACGCGTGGTCGCTGCTGTCGATGCTCACCACGCTGGTAGGTACCACGCTGTTGTCGTTCCGGCTGCAGCCGACGCTGACTGTTCTGCTGACCGCCGCAGGGGCGTTCGGATTCGTCGAGGGCACCCTGGCGCTGGCCCGCCGGTACAACCCCGGTACGGGTCGTCGCATCGTGGTCGCCGGGGCCACCCTCGGCGTCATCGGTGCGCTGACGTTCAGCCAGGACATTCCGGACGTGCTGCGCTCCGACATCGCCGTCGCCTACACCGACACCGACGGCACCGGTCAGCGCGCCGACCGCAGGCCACCCGGCGCCGAGAAGTACTACCGCGAGATCGACGCGAAGATCACCGCCGCCACCGGCAGGCCCCGCAACGAGACCGTGGTGCTGACCGCTGACTACAGCTTCCTGTCGTACTACCCCTACTACGGTTTCCAGGGCCTCACCTCGCACTACGCCAACCCATTGGCCCAGTTCGACAAACGGGCCGCCGCCATCGAGGGCTGGTCGAAGCTGACCACCGCCGACCAGTTCGTCGCGTCGCTGGACAAGCTGCCGTGGAAGCCGCCGACGGTGTTCCTGATGCGGCCGGGCGCGAACGACACCTACACGCTGCGGCTGGCCTCCGACGTCTACCCGAACCAGCCCAATGTCCGGCGCTACCAGGTGGCGCTGGACTCCGCGCTGTTTGACGACGCGCGCTTCGCCGTGTCGACGATCGGGCCGTTCGTGCTGGCCATCCGGCATTCGGGTGGGAGCGGCTGATGGCCACCGAAACCACACCAGGGCTGAATACGCAGTCTGGGGAATTACCATCTACCCCCGTGACCGACGCGGGCGACAGGTACCGGACCGCCCGGTTAGTCGCCATCATCGCCGGACTGCTGGGCGCCGCCCTGGCCCTGGCCACACCGCTGCTGCCGGTGAAGCAGACCACCGCCCAGCTGAACTGGCCGCAGAACGGCGTCCTGAAAAGTGTCACCGCGCCGCTGATCGGCTACGTGGCCACCGACCTGACCATCGACGTCCCGTGCCGGGCGGCCGCCGGGCTGGCCGGGCCGGAGAACGCGGGCAGGACCGTGCTGCTGTCCACGGTGCCCAAGCAGGCCCCGAAGGCCGTCGACCGTGGGCTGCTCGTCGAACGCGCCAACGACAACCTGGTGGTGGTGGTGCGCAACACCCCGGTGGTGGTCGCGCCGATGAGCCAGGTGCTCAGCCCGTCCTGCCAGCGGCTGACGTTCACCGCACGCGCGGACAGGGTGACCGCCGAATTCGTCGGGCTCGCGCAAGGCCCCAACGACGACAATCCCGGCCGGCCGCGGCGGGGCGAGCGCAGCGGATACGACTTCCGCCCGCAGATCGTGGGCGTGTTCACCGACCTGGCGGGTCCCGCGCCGCCCGGTCTCGCCCTGTCGGCGACCCTCGACTCGCGCTACAGCACGTCCCCGACGCTGGTCAAGATGCTCGCGATGGTCCTCGGCGTCGCCCTGACCATCGTCGCGCTGGGCGCGCTGCACGTCCTGGACACCGCCGACGGCATGCGGCACCGGCGATTCCTGCCGCCGCGCTGGTGGTCGGTGCGTCCGCTGGACGTCGTGGTGATCGCCGTCCTGGTGTGGTGGCACTTCGTCGGCGCCAACACCTCCGACGACGGCTACATCCTGACCATGGCCCGGGTGTCTGAACA
>JAOPWF010000457.1 GCA_025965815.1 Mycobacterium sp. | reverse complement strand
CTGCTGCAGGATCTCGTTGGAACCGTTGGCCGCCCAGAGGTTTTCGACGCCGAGCTCGATACCGGTCTGCGCTGTCAGGTACGCGGCCAGGTCGGTGCGCAGTGCGACCGCGTCCCGGTCGGGGTAGCGGTGCAACTCGGCGGCGGCATCGCGGACCGAACTCGCGACATCGTCGATCAGCGCCTGCGTCGGCGGGTGCGGGTTCTCGTTGGTGTTCAGCCGCACCGGAACCACAAGTTGCGGTGCGCCGTAAGGAGATTTGTCCCTCAGGTCCTCGCGCAGTGGCAGGTCGGCGAGGGTGATGCGCTGGCCCGGCGTCACGTCTCGAACCTCCGGCGCACGGCCTCGCCGTGTGCGGGCAGGTTCTCAGCCTCGGCCAGCGTGATGACGTGTCCGGAGACGTCTTTGAGTGCCGCCTCGGTGTAGTCGACGACGTGGATGCCGCGCAGGAAGGTCTGCACCGACAGGCCGCTGGAGTGCCGGGCGCAACCCGCGGTGGGCAGCACGTGGTTGGAGCCCGCGCAATAGTCGCCGAGGCTGACCGGCGACCAGGCGCCGACGAAGATAGCTCCGGCAGAGCGGATGCGGGCCGCAACCGCAGGCGCGTCGACGGTCTGGATCTCCAGGTGCTCGGCGGCATAGGCGTTGACCACCCGCACGCCGGTGTCCAGATCGTCCACCAGCACGATTGCCGATTGCGGGCCCAGCAAGGCGGCAAGAACGCGGTCGCGGTGCACGGTGGTCTGCAGCTGGGTAGCCAGTTCGGCGTCGACCGCCACCGCGAGATCGCTACTCGGGGTGACCAGGACGCTGGCCGCCATCTCGTCGTGCTCGGCCTGGCTGATCAGGTCGGCGGCAACATGGACGGGGTCGGCGGTCTGGTCGGCGAGGATGGCGATCTCGGTGGGCCCCGCCTCGGCGTCGATGCCGACCTGCGAACGGCAGATCCGCTTCGCGGCGGTGACGTAGATGTTCCCCGGGCCGGTGATCATGTCAACGGGCGCGAGCTCCGTGCCGTCAGTGTCGGTGCCGCCGAAGGCCAGCAATGCGACAGCCTGGGCGCCACCGACCGCCCACACCTCGTCGACCCCCAGCAAGAGGGCTGCGGCCAGGACGGTCGGGTGCGGCAGGCCGTCAAACTGCGCCTGCGGCGGGCTGGCGATCACCAGCGACTCCACCCCGGCGGCCTGAGCGGGGACGACGTTCATCACGACGCTCGAGGGATACACGGCGTTGCCGCCCGGCACGTACAGCCCGACCCGCTCCACCGGTACCCAGCGCTCGGTCACGGTCGCGCCCGGGCCGAGTGTCGTCGTGGTGTCGGTACGGCGCTGGTCGGCGTGCACTGCGCGGGTCCGCTCGATCGCCACGTTCAGCGCGTCACGGACCACCGGGTCCAGGGCGTCCAGCGCGGCGGCCAGGTCGGCGTCGGCGACGCGGACACTCGCGGGACGGACCCCGTCGAATGACGCGCCGTACTCCAGCGCGGCCTCGGCGCCCCGTTCGGCAACGGCGTCGACGATCGGGCGCACGGTGGGCACCACGGAGTCGACGTCGACGCCGCCGCGCGGCAATGCGCCGCGCAGCTCCGCCGCCGTCAGCGTTCGGTTCCGCAGATCGATACGGGACATCTCGAATGAAGCCATCACCGTCGATTGTCCCTGATCGGTCCAGTTCTATAAAAATCAATTGAACTGCGCCGTCGGCCGCGACGATACTTCGCCCCGATGGAGACCGAAGTGTGGCTGACGTTTCTCGGCGCGGCGATCGCGATCAGCGTGTCGCCGGGGGCCGGCGCGATTCTGTCGATGGCGACGGGGCTGACGCACGGGATGCGCCGCAGTTACTGGAGCATCGTCGGCCTCGAGGTCGGGCTGATGGCGCAACTCGCGCTCGTCGCCGTCGGACTGGGCGCGGCGCTGGCGAGCTCAGTGCTGGCGTTCAACGTCATCAAGTGGCTGGGAGTCGGGTACCTTATCTACCTGGCGGTGCGGCAATGGCGCAGCGCCTCGCTGGACCTGCGCGAACGGCTGGGTGAGTCCGCCGACGGCAGGCCGATTCCGATGTTGGTGCGCGGTTGCCTGGTCAACATCACCAACCCGAAGGGTCTGGTGTTTCTGCTGGCGGTGTTGCCGCAGTTCGTGGTCCCGTCGGCGCCGCTGCTGCAGCAATACGTGATCATCGGCGTCACCATGGTCGCCGTCGACCTGGTGGTGATGGGTGCCTACGCGGGGCTGGCCGCACGGCTGCTGCGGTGGCTGAACACCCGCAGGCAAACAGAGGATCGTCAGCAGAACGTTCTCCGGGCTGTTCGCGGTGGCGGCGGTGGTGCTCTCGCTGGTGCGACGCGCCGCGCCGGCTTAGCCCGGAGGCCCAACCAACAAGCCTTGTTTGCAACCGCAGAGGCGTCGACGTGAGTTCCGCGTGGTTGGGACGGTGCGGTGCTCGGTCTGCTCGCGGTGTGTGGTGGGCCTGGCTCTGTTACGCCTGGCTCACCAACACCTTCGAGATCAACCGGACGGTCTACGGGATCCTGATCGTCCTTTGCGCCGTCAGAGATCCAGGCCGATATCCAGCACCCGTACCGAATGGGTGAGGGCCCCGACGGCGAGGTAGTCGACACCGGTCCCGGCGTAGGCGGCGGCGCTGTCCAGCGACAAACCACCGGAGGATTCGAGCTTCATGCCCGGTGCGCGATTGTCACGGCGCTGCACGGCCATCTGAGTCTCCCAGATCGCGAAGTTGTCCAGCAGCACCAGCGCCCCTGGCTCGCCGAAGTCCTCGCCCAGGACATCGTCGAGCTGTTCCAGGGAGTCGACCTCGACCTCGCACGGCAGGTCGGGAGCGACGGCGCGAACAGCGCGCAGCGCGGCCAGCACCGACCCGGCGGCGGCCACGTGGTTGTCCTTGATCAGCGCGGCGTCGCCGAGGCCCATCCGGTGGTTCACGCCGCCGCCGACGCGGACCGCGTACTTCTGCAGCGCCCGCAACCCGGGCAGGGTCTTGCGGGTGTCGCGGATCTTGGCGTTGGTCCCGGCCACCGCGTCGACCCAGGCCGCGGTCGTGGTGGCGATACCCGACAGATGGCAGACCAGATTGAGCATGGTCCGCTCGGCGGTCAGCAGGCGCTGGGTGTCCGCTTCCAGCGTCAGCAGGGCCGCCCCGGCCGACAGGCGCGCGCCGTCGTCGACTCGATGGACTACTCGGTAGCCGTCGGGACCGAGCACCTCGTCGAGCACCAGCAGCGCGATGTCGACGCCGGCGATGACACCATCCTGCCGGGTGATCATCGACGCCGTCGTCACCGCGTCGGCGGGCACCGTGGCCAGGCTGGTGACGTCGGGTCCGTAGCGCAGGTCCTCGTCGAGCGCGTGTGCGATGGTGGCGCGGGCCTCGGCCAGTTCGTAATCGCTGAGCTGCATCACAGCGCGCAGGCAACGATCGGCTGTGCCACCGACAGTTGCCCGGCCGCACCGTCCGTCCGCACCGTCGCACTGATGGCCTGGGCCGGATCGGTGTTGGGGAAGTCGCCGCGGTGGTGGCAACCCCGAGACTCGGTGCGCGCCAACGCCGCCGCGGCGACAGCCCGCGCGGTCAGGGTCAGCGACACATCTTCGAAGTCGGGGCGGGTCAGCACCGCGCGGTCGGTGGCGGTGGCCAGCATGTCGGTCAACCGGTGCAGCCCGTCGGCGTCCCGGACCACCGACGCGTAATGCGTCATGGCGCGGTGCAGGTCGGCGCGGTCGAGCGCCGGCCGGACAACAGGCTCGGGCACCCGTGCCACCGCCCGTCCACTCGCCGTCGCGTGGTCGGCCGCCACCTTGCCGGCCCGGCCACCGACAACGAGGCCTTCGAGCAGGCTGTTCGACGCCAGGCGGTTGGCGCCGTGCATGCCGGTCCGGGCCACCTCGCCGGCCGCGAACAGTCCGGTGAGATCGGTACGGCCGTACACATCGGTGACGACGCCGCCGCAGCTGTAATGCGCGCCGGGAACCACCGGGATGAGTTGGCAGGTGGGATCGATGCCGGCGTGGCGGCAGGCCGCCGTGACGGTGGGGAATCGCCGCTCGAAATCCTGGAGGGGGCGGGCGTCGAGGTACACGCAGGGGTCGCCGGTCCGGGTCAGCCGGGCGTCGATCGCCGCGGCGACGACGTCGCGCGGGGCCAGGTCGCCCATCGGGTGAACCCCCGCTGTCAGGGAATTGCCCTGTGCGTCAACGAGAATAGCGCCCTCGCCGCGGATCGCCTCGGTGATCAGCGGCCGCCGGCCGCCGGTGTGCCCGTCGAAGAGCATGGTCGGGTGGAACTGGATGAACTCGATGTCGCTGACCGGTACCCCCGCCCACAGTGCCAGCGCGATACCGTCGCCGGTCGACCCTTCGGGGTTGGTGGTCGCGGTGTAGAGATGACCGAGGCCACCTGTCGCCAGGATGACCGACGGCGCGTGCACGATGCCGACCCCGTCGTCGTTGGCCACCAGCACACCGGTGACGGCCAATTCGTCGTGCAGCACCCGCAGGGCGACGTGGTTACGGCGGATGTCCAGCGTCGCCGCGGCGTGGTCCAGCGCCCGCTGCACCTCCGCCCCGGTCGCGTCACCACCGGCGTGGATAATCCGGCGCCGCGAGTGCCCGCCCTCACGGGTGAGGGACCACTGCCCCGGCGCCGACTCGTCGAACCGGGCGCCGTCGTTCACCAGGTCGGCGACCGCGCCGTAGCCGGCGGCCACGATCGAGCGCACGGCGTCGGGATCACACAGGCCGCCGCCGGCGGCCATGGTGTCCCGGACATGCGCGTCGACCGAGTCCTCGGTCCGCGGCAGCACGACCGCGATACCGCCCTGGGCGTAGTGGGTTGCGGTGTCGGCCGCCTTACTCAGCACCACCACCCGGCTGCCCCGCCGGTGGGCCGCCAGAGCGGCGGCCAGACCCGCGACACCGGTGCCGATGACGACGACGTCAGCCTGCTGGTGCCAGACCGGCCCCAGCATCATTCACCCCCGCCGGGCCGGCCGATCTCGATCATCCGCTGCACGCTGCACCGCGCCAGCCGGGCGGTTTCGGGGTCGACGTGGACTTCGTCGGCACCCTCGACCAGGCACCGCAGCAGCGCGGCCGGCGTGATCATCTTCATGTACTTGCACGACGCACGGTCATTGACGGCCCGGAAGTCGACTTCGGGTGCGGCGCGCCGCAACTGGTGCAGCATGCCGACCTCGGTGGCTACCAGCACCTGACGCGCATGGGTGGACTTTGCGGCGTCGAGCATGCCGCCGGTGGACAGGATCTTCACCCGCTCGGCAGGGAAGGCGCCCTCACCGGCCAGGTACAACGCCGAGGTGGCACAGCCGCATTCGGGGTGCACGTAGAGCTCCGCGCCTGGATGGCTGCGGGCCTGCTCGGTGAGCTCGTCACCGTTGATCCCGGCATGAACGTGGCACTCGCCCGCCCACACGTACAGGTTCTCGCGGCCGGTGATCCGCCGGACATGAGCACCGAGGAACTGGTCCGGGCAGAACAGCACCTCGCGGTCGGGATCGATGGACGCGACCACTTCGACGGCGTTCGACGAGGTGCAGCAGATGTCGGTCAGCGCCTTCACCGCGGCGGTGGTGTTGACGTAGGAGACCACGACGGCGTCGGGGTGCTCGTCCTTCCACGCCCGCAGGTCGTCGGCGGTGATGGAGTCCGCCAGCGAACAACCGGCCCGCTGGTCCGGGATCAGCACCGTCTTGTCGGGGCTGAGGATCTTGGCGGTCTCGGCCATGAAGTGCACGCCGCAGAACACGATGGTGTTCTCCGGCGCCTCGGCGGCGATCCGCGACAGCGCCAGCGAATCGCCGACGTGGTCGGCGACGTCCTGAATCGCAGGCAGCTGATAGTTGTGTGCCAGCAGCGTCGCGCCGCGAAGGTCGGCAAGACGTCGAATCTCGGCGGCCCACTCCTCGTCGCCGGCGACACCCGAGAACCCGTTCGGACCGTTGGTGATCTGGGCGGTCAAACCGCCAACCGAGTCATCGGTGAGGTCCAGAACCGACATGGCTGTCTCCTCGCTTCGCCATACGAGGTTTTCGACTTATAATCGAAAACATGGTTCATATTAGCACTGCCCATGAAGTCCTCGCCGTGGTCTTCCAGGTTCGTCAACTCAGCACGCGAAAGCCGCAGCTCAACGTGCTGTTGTGGCAGCGGGCCCTCAATCCCCAGCGTGGCGCCTGGTCGCTGCCGGGCGGGCAGCTGCGTGACGAGGAAGACATGACGAGTTCAGTTCGGCGTCAACTTGCCGAGAAGGTCGATCTGCGTGAATTGGCCCATCTGGAGCAGTTGGCGGTGTTCTCCGAGCCCAACCGGGTACCGGGCGCCCGCACGATCGCGTCGACCTTTCTGGGCCTGGTGCCCTCCCCCGCGACCCCCGAACTGCCGCCGGACACCCGATGGCATCCGGTC
>JAOPWF010000429.1 GCA_025965815.1 Mycobacterium sp. | reverse complement strand
CCTCGGCCATGAACGAGGCACCCTGCTCGTGGCGGGTCAGCACGTATCCGATCGACGACCTCGACAGCGCCTCGACCAACCGGATATTCTCCTCGCCCGGAATGCCAAAGACATGCGTCACGCCCTCGTTCACCAGGCACTCCACCAGCAGTGCGGCGGTCGTGCGACTCGGTTCGCCCACACAAGCGAGCCGCGGCGGTAAGACACCAGTACCGGGTCGTAGCCGAGGCGTCAACCCTGGCTGTAGCGTTGAGTGTGTCGGGTGTGTTTAGTTGCGGCCCGCAGGATTTGATCACCTGTGACCGCGGCCGACGCGCTCAAGACTCCTTCCCGGCGGGCCGCCCGTGTCGCCGTCGCCGGTCGTCCCGCTAGGGCAATGGCGACGACGGCGATTGGCGCTGTGGTGCCCAATCGCACGGTGTCCGCCGCCGTGCAGCATGGGAGATCGACGCGGCGTTGTTCGTGGTCGGCCGATTCGGAGAGAGGCGTCACGCATGGGCGACAAAGGGTTCAGTTCCTTCAAGACCACCGAAGACAAGACCAACAGGGTTCTCCACGAGATAGAGGAGGCGTATGGCTGGCCCAAGGAGCGGCGAAACCAGTCCTACGCTGCACTTCGAGCCGTCCTGCACGCGTTGCGCGATCGCCTGCCGGTCCAGGAAGCCGCTCAGCTCGGGGCCCAGCTGCCGATGCTTGTGCGCGGCATCTACTACGCGGAGTGGGATCCCAGCAAGGTGCCGATGAAGCTCCACCGTGAGGAGTTCCTGCAACGCATCCGCCAGGAGTTCCCCTACGAGATTGAGGGCGACATCGAGCAACTCGAACGGACCGTGCTACAGGCGCTGCGCCACCACATCACTGACGGCGAATGGGACGACATCAAGGCCGTCATGCCGAAGGACCTGGCCGCGGCGCTCCCCTAGCCACCACGGGCAGAGCCCCCGCCGCAGTCCCTTGCGTACCCGTCTCGGCGTCCGGGTTTAGGCTTCCTGGTCGAGCTGATCCGAACCGGGCAAGGGGTTATCACGTGCAGAGATCTGAAGCCGCGACGCTTGCGGCCGTGGTAGTGCTGGCTGCGGCGGCGTGCTCGGGCGGCCCGGTCGTGAACACTGGAGACCGGCCACCGCAGCCCGAGGCGGCCCCGACGACACCGAGATTAGACGAGCCCAACATCTTCAATCTTGTCAACGCTTACGACTACTTCGCACAATCAGATGGTCGAGCGGGTTACTACTTCACGACTCCGAGCGGCAGGTGGCGTTGCGCGATATTGCCGCATTCCAAGGCCGGCTGCCAGCCATCGAGCAACCCTAAATCGAGCATGGGCATTCCGGGCGAACCCGACACGGTGGCCAACGCGCTGGGCGAGGCCGCCACGCCGAACGCGATGGTGGTCGACGATGTGGGCGATCCGCACTTCGCGTCGCTTGAACAGGCGGAATTCACGCTGGTCCCCGGCCCGGCAAAGGTCCTGCAGTTCAACAAGGTTCTAGCCGCAGCCGGATTCCGCTGCAACGTCCAGGAGGCCGGCGTTTCCTGCGTCAGCGAGTCGACAACCAGGGGCTTCACCTTCTCCGCCGAGGGTTACACGTTGCAGTACACCGACGTCCCTGCCAACCCGCCGTCCTGAGTCAGTCTTCCGCCATTAGTTGGCTGCCTGCTTTAGCTGCGCTTTCGCTTCCCTGACCACCTCCGCGGCGTCGCGGCTGGCCTGGTCGGCATTGTCATGGGCCTCTTGGGCGGCGTTCAGCGTGCGTTCGGCCTCGCTGAGGCCCTTGCTGGCCTCCTCGTGTCGCTGCCGGGCCGCAGCCAGTTCATCCTGCCGCTCGGCCAGCTCCTGCTCGGCCTCGGAATTGGCTCGCTCCGCCGCAGCCACCGCTGCGCGAGCCCTCTCTCGTTGCTGGCGGGCGGCCTCGAGGGCGTCATCGTGGGGTTTATCTTCGACTGGCCTCTGACCTCGCGGTTCGGGTTCTGCGTTGGACTTGCTGGACCGGGTAGGCGTGAACACCGTGGCCGTGTCGCCGAACCCGCCGAACCCGTACCAGCGCTCCGCATTGGTCAGCCGGCCGAGCCGCGGCGTGACGTCAGGGTCGGCGATTGCCGCCTGCAATGTGCCGACGACGTCGTCACGCAGTGCGGTCGACGGGTCCGTCAGCTCGGCTGCGTCGAAAGCCGCTCGGGCCAGCTCGTCGACGAGTTGACGTTGCTCCGTCGATAACTCCCGGATACGGTCACCGTCCGTCGCAGCGTGCGCCGCGCGCAAGCGCTCGCCGAGGTCGGTTAGGGCCTGCCTGGCGTCCTTGTTCTTGCGGGCAAGCAGATTGACGACTCGCGCAGCCGTCGTGGGCTTGCGGGTGGCGGAGATCCGCTTGGCGGCGGCTGCGTCGCCCCGGTGCTTGGCCGCCGCGGCCAGCCTGCCGCGCAGCGCGGTGAACTCCTCCGGCTCGACCTCGTAGAGTTCGTCCAGCTCGTCGTCGGCCATGACGCCATGATCTCGCAGCGGTGGCCGGCTCCGCAGCCAGTGCTAAATAGGCACTACGAAATCGGATGAGTAGAACTCGGTGGGTGCCCCATAGGGCGCAGGACCATCGATGTACACCCACGCGCCGGTAGCACCGGGAAGCACATCCTGCTGCAAGGTGATTACATTCGCATTCCCCGCCGCGTCGGTATCGAGCGTGGCAAACGCCGTTCCCGGGTCTCCCGGATTGCAGGTATACCCAGGTCGAGGTAGCTGGATCAGCTTGACGGTGAAGCGAGTGTCTGAGGATGCGGTCGAAAGATGCACCTCCGCAGTCACCTTGTGATTCCACTCGCCGGTACGGATGATCGCGAAGCCGGTGCCATGCGCCAAAACTCCCGTATAGGCGTTATTGCTGAAGTCGCACCGCCTGAGGACGATGCTGAACGGCACCATCGTGCCACCACCGGTACTGGGTGGAGCCGCCGCTGCGGTTCCAGCGCCGATCCCGAGCATCATCGTGGGAACCGTAGCCACAGCAACCCTTGCCGCGCCGATGATGAGGCGGTTGAACTGGCCCATGGTTGCAATCCTGCCCCATTTCAGCCGTCCTCTCAGCCCAATCCCGCCCGACGGGTTGACGGGTTCCGCGACGCCGAAACCTCCGCCGGGTAAAACAAGGCAACAATGAGCTGATATGGCGGAGATCTGGAGTGCCCGAGCGCCACCGGCGGCCCTGCCGATGTCAAGGATGCACCGCACGGCCCATCAATAACCCTTTGCATATCGCATCGAACGCACCAATGGGCCGGAACCCACCAGCCCGCCGCCGGCCGGGGGACAATCGGTGTCGGCGATGAGGCACGCAATGGCTGTGCCTGGTTACGCGGCGCTTGGTAGCGTTTGGATGTGCCACCGGGCCCGGCGAAGGCCTGCCGGGTCACGACCGCTCCTATGTTCGTGGGCAATGGAGCGATCGCGAGGGTGGATGACCTGGGAGGGGTCAGTGTGTTCAAGTCGGCGCGGTGGCGGCAACCGGATCATTTCTATTGGCTCACAGCCTTTTTGGCTGCTCGCGGCGCGCAGTCGACGACATGTCGGGTGCTGGCGGCTACCATCCTGGTTCTGGGTGCGATACCCGTGGCGATGATGTGGAGTCCCGCTGGTCCGGAGGGTCCTCGAGACCGGTTGCTTGCGGTGACAATCGCGGCGTGTTGTCTGGTGATGGCGCTGGCCTGGCTGCGGCAGCGCTGGCCGAGCAGGACCCGGTCGGGAGTTTTCGTCGTGACCTCGGCCCTCTGCATCGCCGTCGGCTGCCTGATTGTGGCAAATCCGCTCGCCGGGCTGCTGGGAGCCACCGCGTTCGCGACGCTCGGCGGCTATATCGCGTTCTTCCACACCGCCCGATACATGGCGTTCAACATGTCGGTGGCCGCGGTCACCACGATCATTCTGAGTGCCCGCCAGGCCATCGGCGGCGATGTCGTCTGGGCCGTGTGCGCCATCGCATTCGTCGCGGTGGTGAACATCTCGGTGCCGTTCGCCTGTCAGACGTTGGTGCACCTGCTCTGCAAGGACGTCCTCAACGCCGAACTCGATCCGCTCACCGGGTTGCTCAACCGGGACACCTTCTATCGGTCGACGGGTGCGGTCCTGGCCTCCCGCAGCCGTGACGACGACCGATACCTCGTCGTTGTCGTGGTCAACCTCGACAACTTCAGACTCCTCTGCGACACCGACGGCCCCTTCGCCGGTGATCGGGCCCGCGTCGCGGTCGCCCAGACACTGCGGGAGAACACCCGGCACGGCACCGTCGTCGCGCATGTGGGGGGCGAGGAGTTTCTGATCTCCGACACCTTCGCCTCGACGGACGCCACTCCCCTGGTCGAACGCGTACGAAGTGCCATCGCAACCACACCGCCGCGTCTGACCGCGAGCATCGGTGTTGTGAGTACACCGCTGCGCGGATTGGCCGGCGTTCCGCCGCAGGACCTGCTCGATGAACTGATCACCATCGCTACCAAGGCGATGTACGACGCCGGACGGGCGGGGGGCAACCAGGCGCGCCATGTCGTCTGTGCCGCCCCGACAGTGCTCGACGGCCACCAGTCGATAGACCGGTTCGGCACCGAGGATCAATGGTGATCGCAGCGTCATGACCACCCTGACGGGACGTCCAAACACCGCGCTACTTGTCATCGACGTCCAGAACGACGTCATGACCGGCACGCACAATCGTGACACCGTGATCGCCAATATCGCCCTCTTGGTGGACAAAGCCAGAGTCGAGAATGTGCCGGTCGTCTGGGTGCAGCACTCTGCCGAGCACATTCCCGAAGGCAGCGACGGCTGGCGGTATGTCCCGGAGCTCACTCAGGAAGTGTCCGAGCCCGTTGTCCACAAGCGCTACGGCGACTCCTTCGAGGAGACCGACCTCGAGGCCGTGCTAGCGGAGCGCAAAGTGGGGCGCCTGATCATCACCGGGGCGCAGACCGACGCTTGCATTCGGTCCACACTGCATGGAGCAATCGTCCGAGGCTACGACGCGACCCTTGTCGACGATGCCCACACGACCGAAGATCTCAGCCAGTGGGGCGCCCCCACCCCCGACAAGGTCATCGACCACACCAACCTCTACTGGCAGCACCACACCGCTCCGGGGCGGCAGGCAGGAACGGTCAGCACAGGCTCGGTGAGCTTCGCCTGAGACCCACCAACGGGCAGCGAGCCGGAGTCGAACATGCCAGGGTTGTGTCTCCCCGCGAAAGATCAGTGACCGCCCACCCATTGCCGCAAACAGAGCTGTCATGGCCGCAACCGATCACCCCAACAACGCCCCGGGCGTGCCGATGGTATTCCCACCCTGGCTGGAACGCATGCAGATAAAGTATGTCAACCCAATCACCCGGCCGATCGCGCGCTATCTGCCGACGTTCGCGGTCATCAAAGACCGCGGTCGCAAGTCGGGCACGCCCTACGAGACCGTGGTCAACGCCTCCCGCAAAGGGACCCTGCTGGTGGTCATGCTGTCCCACGGCAAGACCAATTGGGTCAAGAACGTGCTGGCTGCCGGCGAGGCCGATGTGCACCTGTTTCGGAACGACGTGCACATCATCAACCCTCGTGTCCTGGCCGCTGGGACCGACGACGAAGACCTGCCATGGATGGCCCGACGTGCGGCGAGCCGAGTCGGCGTATTCGTCGTGGATATCGCCTGAGACGCCTATCCCGGACTAGCGCCAGGCGCACGAACGACCATCGGCACAGCGGGGAAGTAAATGGCCATCTCTGACCGCGACTTACGCAGCGCGGCGGTGCCGAAGCCTCTCTTCCGGTGATCGGGATGGATCCAGACCCGGACGTTGACCTCGCCGCACACGAGCTCGCCGAAAACCATTCCGACCTTCTGCGTCCCCTCGACGGCGACGAACCAGGCAGCTTCTTCGGCCTGAACCCGTTTCAGCGCGGACCGGATCTCGTCGTCGAGACCTCCGGCGGGCTCACCGGAGCCGTCGCCCGCCGCACCGATGTCGTCGATCCGTGCGGCGAAGATATCGCGGTCCGACTCGCCGGAGAACGGGTGCAGGACCAGGCTGTCGCCGGAGGCTGCGGGCCGCTCGCCGAGGGTGAAACTCAGCTGATAGTTCAAGTCGTCGAGTTCGGTGGCGATCGTCCGGCGGGCATCCTTGGTGAGTTGGTCGAACGACATCCCCATCACCGCTTCGCCGCCGAGGCGTGAGGTGCCGAGCAGATCGGCAATGGCCTTGACCGCCGCGGGCCGATTGTCTGCCTCAACGATCACATCAAGCACCTCATGACGGCGGTCCAGCGCGGCGAGTAGCGCATCGGTGATTTCGCGGCGGGCGGCAGCCTGATCGTGATCGGTCATGGCCTCAGCGTAGAGCCCTCAGCGTAGAGCAGCGCACAGCAGTACAAAGAGTTGCGGAGTTCGCCCGCAAGGCGCAGTCAGCGCACGCAGACGATCAGGGCCGCCACACCGTGGCCGAGTTGCCGCGCGGACCGTAACGCCGGAAGATCCGTGTCAATGGACTCACATGTGGCCTTTGATCTGGCGAACGTCGACGCGATCGGACAAGCCGCGTTAGTCGCTTCGGGCGCGTTGTCGGCGATGGAGTTGGTTGACGCCGCGATCGCAAGGCTGGAAGCGGCCCGGGATCTGAACGCCGTCATCGCCGACCTCTTCGAGCGCGGGCGTGAGCAGGCCGCGGCGCTCGACGCCTCCGGCGCATTGCGTGACGGAGGCGCGGGGATGCTGGCCGGGGTGCCGTTCCTCCTCAAGGACCTCGGTGCATCGCTGGCCGGAGCGCCGGAGGCGATGGGCTCGCGCGCGCTGCGCTCGCATGTCGCGACAGAGTCGGCGTGGATAGTCGAGCGGTACCTCGAAGCTGGGCTGGTGGTCTTCGGCAAGACGAACACCCCCGAGTGGGGCAACCACTGCACGACCGAGCCCTCGCTCTTC
>JAOPWF010000414.1 GCA_025965815.1 Mycobacterium sp. | reverse complement strand
GGTACAGCTCAGGTCATGCGTATGCGGTTGTACTGGGGGGCGATGTTTGGAGCGGGTTAAAGCTCCGCCAGCCCATCCAGGTCTGCGGGTGACTTGACGGCGTGCGTCGGAACCCCCCGAAGTTCTCGTTTGGCGATTCCGGCGAGGGTACCCGCGGGCGGGAACTCGACGATCGCGGTGACGTTGTGATCGCGCAGTGTCGCGGTGCACAGGTCCCAGCGCACCGGCCGGGTCAGCTGGGAGACCAGCTTGCTCATCGCATCGGCGCCCGAGGCCACGGGCTGCCCGTCGGCGTTGGACAGCAGCTTGGCGGACGGATCGGATGCGACGATGCCGTCGGCGGCTCTCGCGTAGCCATCCAGCGCCGCGGCCATGTAGCGGGTGTGGAAAGCGCCTGCCACGCCCAGCGCGCGGACACGGGCCTTGGCCGGCGGATCCTCGGCGAGCTTGTCCAGCGCCGTCAGGCTGCCTGCGGCCACGATCTGTCCGGCGGCGTTGCGGTTCGCCGGAATCAGATCCAGGTCGTCCAGGCGGGCCAGCACCTCGGCCTCGTCGCCGCCGAGCACCGCGGACATGCCGGTCGGCTCGTTGGCGCACGCCTTGGCCATTTCAGCGCCGCGGGTGGCGGCCAGCCGCACGGCATCGTCGGCGGAGATCACGCCGGCGATCGCATAGGCGGCGATCTCGCCCACCGAATGCCCGGCGATTACAGTCTCGGCTCCCGAGAGCAGGCCGCGCCTGGTCAATTCCTCGTGGGCCAGCAGCGTGGCGGCCACAACGAGCGGCTGCGTAACGGCGGTGTCCGTGATGTCGTCCGCGGAGGCGGTGGTGCCCAGTCGGGCGAGGTCCAGTCCACTGGCCTCCGACCACGAAGACACACGTTCACGCGCACCGGGCAATTCCAGCCACGGAGCGAGCATTCCTGGGGTCTGCGATCCCTGTCCGGGAGCTAGCAATGCGAGCACGTGTCTAAGAGAACACTGTGAAACCGGTTTTGCGTGGTGTAAGAGATTATGAACCTTGTCTTATGTTTTTGTGGACAGCCCACAAAACAGCACGTGATGGAACTGCATCGATACCGCGCCGCAACATGTTAGATCGCTCGGTCCACGCCGGATGTCAACGCAGAGCCGCTGGAAGGCCGCCGGAGAATCGCGTTTGACGTGCTCGAATGATGGTCTTGATACGAGAGCCGACCCACTGTCGCGGCGACCCGTAGCACGTAAGCGTCTCGGGGGGTGGTGGGATCACGACCGGTGAAATCGGTGATGCGCTTGAGGCGGTACCGCACGGTGTTTGGATGAACGAACAACTTGCGTGCGCAGGCCTCGATTGCGCCGCCGGAGTCCAGGTAGGCGTCCAGTGTCTCGGTCAGGGCCGGGCCGGCATCTGCGAGCGGCCGCATCACCTCGGTCTCCAGCGCCGCGACGGCCGTCGCATCCCCGAGTAGGGCGCGTTCAGGTAGCAGTTCGCGGGCGAGAACGGGTCGGGGAGCGCCACTCCAGCCGGCGACGGCATTCATTCCGGCGATCGCCTCGGTGGCGCTGCGGTGGGCCGCGCTCAGCGTCGACGCCATCGAACCGATCACCACCGGCCCGTCGGAGAACGCGCCGAGCAGCTCACCGAGGAACTTGTCGGTGGGTGTCGGCGCCAGCTGTCCGGACACGATGGCCACCAGCCAGGTCCCGTGCACGTCCGACAGCGCAGCGCGCCCGTGCCGGTTGACCACATCGTGGACGTCCTCGCTGGCGATATCCACCCGTCCGGGTCGCGGCATACCCACGATGACGGTCGCCGGCGCGGTGGTGTCCCAGTTCAGCGCGGCCGCGCGGGACTGCAGCTCCGGGCCGGTGTCACCGCGGACCACCGCGTCGACGACATTGGCTTCCATCCTGGTGTCCCACGCTCCGCGTGCCTCGGCGGCGTCCGCATAGGCCGAGGCGGCGGCGAACGCCAGGTCACGGCTGTAGCGCAGGATTCCCGCGGTGAGTGCGGTCAGCTGCTCCTCTGACCGGGCCAGCAGCGGCACTACCTCTTCGAAGAACTCCATCGTGATGCGCACCATCTCGACGGTCTGCCGCAGCGCGATGCGCCGGGTGAGGTCCTGGGGAACGACCTCGAACGCCTGCACCGTGTAGCCGACATTGCTGCTCGGGTCGCGCATCCACTCGACGAAGTTCACCACTGCGGTCTGCACCACCAGATGCACGCTCGCGCGTTGGGACGCCTCGAGGTCGGCGAAGAACGGCAGCCGATCCTGCATGGCCTGCACCGCCTCGGTGGCCAGGCGCCCAGAATACTGCTTCAGTCGGCGCAGCACCGATTCGGGTACGGTCTCCAACACCTCGAGCGTCGAGCGCGGCGGCACGAACCGGTTGTCGATCACGACTAAAAGCTACGCCACTTTTCTGGCAGTTTCCGCTAATCAGGCGCCCGCGCCGGGATCAGAAGTCTGCACCGGCGCCGCCAGCACGTCGTCGATCTTGTACTGCCGGGCCGCCGCGACGGCCACCGACGGATCGATCTCGCCGTCCCGAGCCAACCCCTCCAGCACCGCCACCACCACCGATTCGGCGTCGGTGTTGAAGTACCGCCGGGCCGCAGGCCGGGTGTCGGAGAAGCCGAACCCGTCGGTGCCCAACGTGACGTACGTGCCGGGCACCCACGGCCGGATCAACTCGGGCACCCCGCGCATCCAGTCCGAAACCGCCACCACCGGGCCGGCGGCGTCGGCCAGCACCTTGGTGATGTACGGCGTTGCGGCCGGGCGCTCCGGATGGCGCAGCATGTCCTTCTCGATGCTGACCCCTTCGCGGTTGAGCTCACCCCAGCTGGTCACCGACCACACGTCGGCGGCCACATCCCACTCGTCGGCCAGCATGTCGGCGGCCTTCAGTGCCGACGGCATCGCCACCCCGGAGGCGAGGATCTGCGCGGTGTTGGACCGCTTCTCCGGCGCCTGCCGGTACCGGTAGATGCCGCGCAGCAGGCCTTCGACGTCGAGTCCTTCCGGTTCGGGAGGCTGCACGTACGGCTCGTTGTAAATGGTGATGTAGAAGAACACGTTCTCCGGGTTCTCGCCGTACATCCGGGTCAGGCCGCTTTCCACGATGTAGGCGATCTCGTAGGCGAAGGCCGGGTCGTAGGACACCACGGCCGGGTTGGTACTTGCCAACAGCTGTGAATGCCCGTCGGCGTGCTGCAGGCCCTCGCCGGTCAGCGTGGTGCGCCCGGCGGTGGCGCCGAGCAGGAATCCGCGGGACATCTGGTCGGCGGCGGCCCAGAAGCTGTCGCCGGTGCGCTGGAAGCCGAACATCGAATAGAAGATGTAAATCGGGATCATCGGCTCGTTGTGGGTGGAGTACGACGTGCCCGCGGCGGTGAACGACGCGGTCGAGCCCGCCTCGTTGATGCCCTCATGCAGAATCTGCCCGACGTCGCTCTCCTTGTAGGCGAGCATCAGTTAGGCGTCGACCGCGGTGTACAGCTGACCGTTGCGGTTGTAGATCTTGAGGCTCGGGAACCACGAGTCCATACCGAAGGTGCGGGCCTCGTCGGGGATGATCGGCACCAGCCGCGGGCCGATCTCCTTGTCGCGCAACAGTTCTTTGAAGGTACGCACCGTGGCCATGGTGGTCGCGACCTCCTGGGTGCCGGACCCCTTCTTCAGCGCCTTGTAGGTGTCGCGGCCGGGCAGCGTCAGCGCCTTGGACTTCGTTCGGCGTTCGGGCACGAAACCGCCCAGGGTGCGGCGCCGGTCCAGCAGGTAGCGGATCTCGGGGGCGTCCGGGCCGGGGTGGTAGTACGGCGGCAGGTACGGGTTCTCCTCGAGTTCCGCGTCGCTGATCGGGATCCGCTGGGTGTCGCGGAAGTCCTTGAGGTCTTGCAGCGCAAGCTTTTTCATCTGGTGAGTGGCGTTGCGGCCCTCGAAGTGCTTGCCCAGCGTGTAGCCCTTGATGGTCTTGGCCAGGATCACCGTCGGCTGGCCCTTGTGCTCCGTCGCCGCGC
>JAOPWF010000412.1 GCA_025965815.1 Mycobacterium sp. | reverse complement strand
CGGCGTCGTCCGTCCGCACGGCCGCGGCGGGACGGGCCACTGTGCCGTATGTCTCCGGCAACCAGAATTTCCAGCAGGGCGCCTACGTCAAGCCGCCGGCGGGATCGCCGGAAGCCGCTGCGGGCTGGGTCTATTCGTACGGCACTCCCGCGGGACGCGGCGGTACGGTCTACCTGTCACGGGTAAGCCAGTACCAGATACTTGACCAAACCAAGTACCAGTACTGGAACGGGTCGACGTGGGTCGCGAACAAGCCTTCCGCCGCCACCCCGATCTTGTCGGGAACGACGAGTGCCGGCTTCTTCGGCTTCGGAAGAACCACGACATACCCGACTGTCAGCGAGATGTCGGTGCAGTACAACCCGTACCTGAAGCAGTACGTCATGCTCTACGCCGACCAGAACAACAACGTCGTGATGCGGACATCAACTACACCGCAAGGTACGTGGTCCGCGCCGAAGACGCTGGCGACATCCACGCAGTATCCCGGTCTGTATGCGCCGATGATTCACCCCTGGTCGGGCACGAATCAGCTGAAGAAGTCCGACGGGACCGTTGAGGATCCGCAATACCTCTACTGGAATCTGTCGCAGTGGAACGAGTACAACGTGGCGTTGATGCGCACGGACCTGAGCAGGGTGTAGCGCTCAGAAACAGACGGACGATAGTACGACTATGAGGCAGAGAATCGCAGTGGCCGTGGCGGCGATGGTCGTCGCGGCCACTGCGCTGCTATCCGCGCCGGCATGCGCACACGCAGCACCCCCCGCAGAACCTGTTGTGCCACAAGTTGATGGGCCGTGTTCAGAGAAACTCGCTGATGCGCTCACCAAGCTGCCTGATGGAAAGACTGTCCTGGAGTGCCTGAGCCCGTCGGGGGGCTATCAATGGAAGCCGTTCGCCAGCCCTTATCCGAACAGCGACCGATGGCTGAGCTACGGACCTGGCTTGAGGCTGCACGGCCAGGGCAAGCGCAATCCGGAAATCATGTCGGGTCAGTGGGTTGGCTCTCCGCTGGACCCGAGCAGCCAGTGCAGCGTTGAGCAGGTGGCGGTCGTCAGCGCGGGGAAAGTGGGTCCACCACAGCTATCGACCGGTAAGCCGGGACAACCGTTCGAGTTCGAGGTGTTGCCCGTCGTTTTTGACATCACGCTGACCGGTAACTGCCTGTGGCAGAAGGCGGCGTGACCTTTAGGACATTGACGGCTCGGCTTGGAAACAATGTGCGTGGGCGGTGGTCGAGGCATGGCCATGATTATCGAACGGCTCTCCCAGTGAGGCCAGCCTCGGACCGCCGAGGTGGCGGCCCGGGTTGGGTGGGATCGTCGGAGGGCGGATCGCGCAGCCCACCCTCACCGAGGATGGCAGGAGGGCCCCGGCCTTACGGTTCGGCGACCCTCGGCTCCAAGCCCTGGCCGGCGCCCTATGCACAACAATGCTCGCCGTCACCGGCATCACCAATAAGACCCTGCGCGCCTTGATGACCGGACTGCTCGACGGCATCGACTACACCGCCAACCAGACCAGCTACGACCTGGCCCGGATGCGGGCCAACGCGCTGATCACCCGCATCCCGGCCAAGAGCCGCTACCGGCTCACCGGCGACGGGCTGCGGTTCGCCATCTTCTACACCAAACTGCACGACCGACTACTACGCCAGTTGCTTGCCGCCGACCAGCTCCCCGCCCCGCCACTACTACGAAACGCGTTGCACACCATCAACACCCACGTAACGCACTACATCGACGCCGCCAGACTGCCGCTCAACGCTGCCTGAAAACTCAAGACAAGTCTCAATGTTCTAGCGACCAAGGGTCGCTAGGTTTCGACGAACCGCCGCGAGCCCGGCGCGTAACGCACGTCACCGCCGGGGTATGGGTCGATGGTCACGCGGCTTCGAGCGGGATGCAGACGCGCAACGACGTACCTTCTCCGGTGCGGCTTGAAATCGTCATCGTGCCGCCGAGCGCCTCAACGCGGTCCATCAGGCCGGTGAGCCCGGACCCTTTGCCTACGGCTGCGCCCCCGATTCCGTCGTCGTGAACCGAAAGGTAGAGGCTGTCATCGTCGGCTTCGAGACGCACATCCACCTCGCACGCTCGTGCGTGTTTGGCCGCGTTGGTGAGGGCTTCGGCAACCAGGTAATACGCGGCCACTTCGGCGGACTCAGGCAACCGTCGGTCAACACCGAGGTCAAGCCTGACCGGCACAGTCGAGCGCCGCGCCAGTCCCTTGAGCGCGGGGCCCAGTCCGCCCCTGGACAGGATCGCCGGGTGAATCCCGCGGGATATCTCCTGTACCTCCTCTGAGACGTCAGACAGACCGCGGACGATGTCAGAAATCTGCTCCTTGAGCGGACGAAGTTCGGGGGGCACCGACGCCTCCGCGGTACGCAGCTGAAGCCCGAGTGAGACCAGCCGTTGCTGGGCGCCGTCGTGTAGATCGCGTTCGAAACGGCGCAGCGCATCGTCGCCGTCCGCCACGATCCGGGCGCGAGACGCGGTAAGTTCCG
>JAOPWF010000410.1 GCA_025965815.1 Mycobacterium sp. | reverse complement strand
GTGCTGCCGAAGCAAAAGGTCAGCGTTGCGCTGCCGCAGATAAACCCGGCATCTGGATGATGCACTGCTGCCATAACACCTATCACCAAGAAGCCGGGATGATGACCAGCCTGAATTACGTCACCTGACCGCAATTCCGTGCCAAACGCCGGAGAACTGCTGTCCAGCAAATAGACGCACAACCTCGGTGCTGCGGGCTGGATCCTGTTGTGGCCGATGGATGCCGATCAAACGCACGACAATGTCCACCGCGAGACGTTCCGACCGGCTTTGGAGGAACTCGTGATCGTCGCGGCCGCGCTTTGCGCACTGGTGAGCATCGTGGTGCTGCTCGTTCGTAATCATGCGCATGCCGACCCCGCCGCGACCGCGACCGCACTCGCGGGCATCTTCATGGCGTGGGCAGGGCTGCACCTGATGTACGCCGCTCGCTACGCCTACCTCTACTACACGCCATCGGCAGGCGGGATCGACTTCAATGATCCCATCTACCGGCCGGCGTTCCGCGACTTCTTCTACTTCAGTTACAACCTCCGCATGACCTATCAGGTCTCCGACACCAGCGTCTCAAACCCGGCCATTCGTGCGGTTGCGCTTAGGCATTGCCTGCTGTCGTACGCCTTCGGCACCATCATCCTGGCCACGGCTATCAATCTCGTCGTCGGATTGGTCACCGGTTGATCTACTTACTAAGCGAGCGCGAAAAATAGTGCCCTGAACGTACTTTGGGCCGAGCGTTTTCACTAGTCGCTCCCCCGCCGGTGAACTATACGCTTGCGCGTATTTTGATGGATAAGATTGGTTATCCGTCTTTTATCTGTCACCGTTGTGGTGTGCCCGACAGCCTCGCCCACGGTCGGCGTTGTTGTTGTGCCGAACAATTCGGCGGAGTCGACGGTGCCCCGGTGGACACCGTCGAGTCGGCTACCCGCGGATAGACTGCGCGCATGGCCGGCGCTTGCGATAGGCCGCTAAAGGAACGCCAACAATGACCGATCACCACACTGTTTCTGCCCGGCGCAACCCGCAGCTGGTCCCACGTCGGCTCCTGCGCGGCAAGGGCGCCCACCATCCAGTGGTGATCGAGGAGGCCGAACGACGAAACCGGGATTTCCAGGCGCGGCTGGCCGATCGAATCACCGCGTTCGCGGGGTCGATGAACTTCGTCTGGTTCACGCAGCGATATTCGCCGTCTGGATGCTGTTCCTGGAGAAAAGCTCGTGGCCCACGCTGACCCTCGTCGTGTCACTCGAGGCAATCTTCCTTTCGACGTTCGTGATGATCGGTCAGAACCGGCAGCCAGAGTTCCAGCAGGCTAAGGCAGACCATGATTTTGAGGCGCAAGAGCTGGAACTGAAGACCGATACCCAACTGACGCGTCAAATCCATTTGCTCACACTGGAATTGCATCGGCGTTTACTCGATCAGGCGGCATCCGACTCACCCGGCCCCATTTGCGGCTACGTCAGACGGCGATGCACCTCCAGCGCAAGGCACAGTTGGGCGAGGTCGGGCGAGTTAGACAGGTACCCTGCGTACACTCGCTGCGGGGTCGCGGCGCTGCGGCGCCTCGGCGATGGTCAATCCAGTGAGGTCGGCAGTGCGAGAACGCATCTCGCGAATAGTCGCGGCATCAATCAGCCAGTCTTGCGGCAGCTGGCCAAACAGCTGACTTTGGCCAGGTGCACCGGCGGCGGTTGGACAACACGTGATACTCGCGGCCGAGCGACTCAATGACCTCGCGCGTCCACTCTGAGTCCGGCGGATGACGCCGCGTTGGAAGTCCATGGGCCGGCTGAGTCTCGTATGCATCGCTCGACGGTGAGCAGATCGGCGACCTTCCACGGCCTGAGACGGGCCAGGAAAGCGCCCTTTGGCTCGCCAGTCGTTAGTTCGAGGGCGGCGGTATCCACCCAGACCACCGCGTTAGGCGATCATCCCCGGTGGTCTGCGGTCTGATGATTGACACACCGCGGGCGAATCGGAGATCGCATCGGCCACGGATCCGTCTGGTGCCAGACTGGCCCAGCCTTAATAGATCGTTCTTGAGTCAGGCTTGATGAAAGACACCGTCGGCGAGGGCGCAGCCCGTTTGCGCTGCCTCCCCTTCAGGTGCAGCGAGTGATCGGCCGGCGGATGGTCGATCACACTTGGCTTGACCGTATTAATCGCGTGAACTGCACGGCTGGCCTCCTCATCGACGCGTTCCTTGGGACGTGGCGCGTTCGTTCAGTTTGACCGGGCTAAGCCACGGCGTCACCGGACTGGCTCCCCGACCATTCCGGGAACCGCGACGCAAAACCCGCTTTGCATCCGATCTCACATGACCCGATCCGTAAAGCAGTTCCTCCCCACCCTTGCAATCGTCATGAGCAGGTTGGTTGTACGTATCACCAATGGTCAATACGCTGATCGTCGTGTCCCCCAATTCCTCCACTGATACGGCGCCGATGCGCAAGAGGCGACTGGCTCTCTACGTCGCCATGCTGACGCTCGGCGTGCTCATCGCCTCGTGGGTGACCCGAACGCCGGCGATCCGGGACGAAATCGGCGTGTCCACCACGCAGCTCGGTCTGGTCCTGTTTGGAGTCTCGATCGGATCGATGCACGGCATCCTCAGTTCGAGCCGAGTCGTGCGCCAGTGGGGTGGGCGACGCGTGTTGTCGCTCGGCACGGGATGCGCTGCCGCAGGAACCGCGATCATCGGAGTGAGCACCCACGCCGCGAACCCCATCGGCGTATTCGCGGGAATGGCGGTCTTCGGGTTCGGCATCGGGGTGGGTGAGGTCGCACTGAACATCGAGGCCTCGGCCATCGAGGAGAGGACGGGACGAATCATCTTGCCGATGGTCCACGGCTTCTTCAGCCTGGGAACCGTCGTAGGCGCCGCAATCGGCATCGCCGCGAACGCATTTCACACGTCGGTGCTCCTGCATCTGACCATCACGTCACTGACCGGGGTCGTAGCGCTCGGATCGACGCTGCGGTGGATTCCACCGGGAACTGGTCGCGCAAACAACCGCCGAAGTACGCCACGGCAACCCCGCGTCTGGGCGGTGTGGCGAGACCGGACGGTCATCTGCATCGGCGCGGTCGCCTTGGCCACGGCTCTGGCCGAGGGCTCGGCCAACGACTGGCTGCCGTTGATCTTCGTCGACGGATATGACTTGCCTGCAGTCCTCGGTTCGGAGCTGTTCACTGCCTTCGCCGCTGCGATGGCCGTCGGACGGTTCGCCGGCAATCGTGCGTTGGCCTACGTCACCCGTATGACCTTGATCCGGTTCAGCATCGTCGCCGCGATGCTGGGGATCGGGCTCGTCGTGTGGGCACCCAACGCGTACTTCGCGGCAGCGGCGGTAGTTCTCTGGGGGCTGGGAGCCTCGCTCGGTTTCCCGCTGGCGATCTCGGCCGCTGGCGACCACCCCACCGACGCCGTGGCGCGCGTGAGTGCAGTTTCCGTCACCGCCTATGGTGCATTCCTGGTCGGACCGCCGCTGCTCGGCACCGCAGGAGGTCACGTCGGACTGCGATACGCCCTCATCATCGTGCTGGTGGTGCTCGCAGTTGCCTTGGCGTCCTCCGGCGGGATGAGGCCCGGCTCGGCGGCACGCCACGATCCTCCATCGCCAGAAGACGACGACATGGACCAGCTCTCCGACGATCCCTCTCCCGGTCCCGGCGAGTTCGACCTCGTCGCAGCATCAGCCGAAACACCGTGTGGAAGGGAAACCGTTCGATGACCTCCAGTGACGGCGACTGGACGGCAATCGTGCCCGCGACGTTCATCGACACTCTGGTGGCGCGCGCATCGCCCGATGCAGTCGCCATCGTCGGTGTGAACGGGCGCAGCCGATCAGGCAAGACGACCTTGGCCGACCTGTTGGCGACCTCGCGCGAGCACGTCGCGGTAGTCCACACCGATGACATCGCCTGGCATCATTCATTCTTCGACTGGTCCGACGTCTTGATCGACGGGGTGCTGGTGCCGTTGCGACGCAACGGTCCACCGCTGTCCTACGTCCCGACGCCGTGGATAGAACGCGGCAGGCCGGGCTCGATCACCATCCCTCCAGGCACCCGGGTCGTCATCGTTGAGGGCGTCGGCGCCACCCGTAGAGAGCTGGCGCCGTGGCTCGACGCAGCGGTGTGGGTGGAGACCGACGAAACGGTGGCAATGGAGCGCACCGTCGCCTTGGACCGGGACCCGCCCGGATTCGTCCGCGACTGGATGGCAGCCGAACGAGCGCACCTCGATCGGGACCTTCCATGGACGCGCGCCTCGGCCATCGTGTCCGGTGAACGACCGATGAGCCCTCACCGCGAACTGTGGGTGAGTCGCGGACCCGGCGGCGCCACCGAGTCCGAACACTAACGGCCATGACCAGTTATGCGGTGGAGGGGATCCTCTTCGACAACGATGGCGTGCTCGTCGACTCCCACGATGCTGCCGCAGCTGCGTGGAACCAGTGGGCGCGAACGTGGGCGCCCGACTTCGACTTTCATCGCGACATCCAGCATGGCCGACGTCTTGCCGACGTGGTGGGCGACCTGGTGTCGCCGGATCGGGCCGAGGTCGCCACCCGAGATCTGCTGGACATGGAGATGCGTTACGCAACCGATGTGCCTGCCATCGTTGGGGCCGCCGGGCTACTGCGGGTCATACCGCCGGACTCATGGGTCGTCGTCACCTCAGGGGCACGTGAGATGGCGCTGGCCAGAATGTCTTCGGCCGATTTACCCCACCCCCGCGCGATCGTCTCGGCGGAAGACGTGCGCGCTGGCAAGCCTGCACCGGATCCCTATCTGGCCGGCGCAGCCGCGCTGGGATTGAAGCCGGTGGCGTGCGCGGTGTTCGAGGACGCCCCGCTGGGGGTGATGTCGGCACGTGCCGCGGGCGCCGGGGTGGTGATCGGGGTGGGTCCGGCCACGATCGGGTGCGATGTTGACGTCACCGTCTCGACGTTGTCGGGAATCACCTTCGACGGGACGACGCTGGTCGTTTCGGACGGCGTGACGATCGGGTGACGCCCGGCATTCGTCGACCCCGCCGGCAACGTCCACGACTCAGCGATCCGAACGTAGCCATTTATTCGTATCACCATCGGTGTTAGCGTTAAATGAATGCGCCCAGCTCGCACAGCGAAGTCATTTCGAGGCCGCGGAGCGGCGGGGCAGCCGTGGTTGGCACCTTAGATATCCTAGCTAGCAGCGACGACGCATCGCAGGAAGGAACGGCTCACTGTGACTACGATGCACGACATTGCGCATGCCGCCGGGGTCTCGCAGGCCGCCGTGTCCTATGCATATAACCAACCACAGAAGCTTTCTGCCGGTCGGCGCGAGCACATTCTGAAGATTGCCGCCGAACTCGGCTACGCCGGACCTAACCCGGCCGGACGCAATCTGCGCACCGGGCAGGTGGGGGCGATCGGACTGATGATCACCGACTCGCTGCAATACGCCTTCGACGATCCTGCCGCTGGCGAGCTCCTCAAGGGCATCTCACACGTCGGCGAACTCGCCGAGATCGCCTTGACGTTGCTGCCCTGCCCACTGGAGTCCCTACGCGGTGCAGAAGGAGCGGGCGTTTTGGTCCGCGGTGCCGTCGATGGCTTCCTGGTCTACGCCATGCCCGAAGGGCATCCGGGTATTCAGGTAGCCATGACTCGCCAGCTGCCGATGGTCATCGTCGATGGCCCGAACCCCGGCGGGATGTCACGGGTTGGCATTCAGGACCGGACCGCAGCGGAGGCGTCCGCCGAGCACATCCTGTCGCTGGGCCACGCCCAGGTCGGCATCCTGCTTGAACGTCTCGTCCCCGACGGCAAGTCAGGGCGCGTCTCCCGTGCCCGCATCAGCGCCGCACGCGACCACGTCAACCGCGAGAGACTCGCCGGATATTCGGAGGCACTGCGCCGTCACAAGATCCGGGCCGCCACGGTACCGATCTTCGAGGCTGGCGGCTACGGCGTGGAAGCCACCCGCGCGGCTGCGCGTGACCTGTTGGATGCCCAACCGCTGACCGCCATCATCGCCGCCAGCGACACGTTGGCGTTGGCGGTGATTGCCGAGGCCCGCGAACGAGGGCTGCGGGTTCCCGAAGACCTCTCGATCGTGGGATTCGACGACATTCCCGCCGCGCAGGGCGCCGGCCTGACCACGATGCGTCAGCCGCTGGTGGAGAAGGGCAAGCAGTCCGCACGGCTGCTGCTGGACATCATCAATGGCGAACCAGGCCGGGAAATCATCCTGCCCACCGAGTTGATCGTGCGCGATACCACCGCACTGGCCCCCGCACAAGCGAAGGCCGGCTGAGGTTTCAGCACGCAGGCAACGGCTGGACTAGGTGTGCCGTGTCATGACAGTGGTTGGGCGCTCAACGACGCGTGGGTTATTCAGCTTGGCGGCGGTCACTGCTCCGCCGCGTACTGCTCGGAGCCGACCTCGGCGGCTTCGTCGGCCATCCAGAAGATCTGCCATGAGTGGCCGTCCGGGTCGTCGTAGCTGCGGCCGTACATGAAGCCGTGATCCTCCGTGTCGCCGGCTGTGCCGCCGGCGGCAAGGGCGCGGTCCACCAGCGCATCCACTGCCTCGGGGCTGTCGGCGCTCAGGCAGAGGACGCACTCCTTGACCTTGGCTGCATCGGCGGTCTCCACGGGGTGGAAGCTGTCGAAGAAATCGGTCTGCGTCAGCATGGCGAACTGGTTCTCGCCGAGCACCAGCGCGAGGGCTCTTCCGTCGCAGAACTTCTCGTTGAACGTGTACCCGAGATCGGTGAAGAACTCCCGCGAGCGCTCGACGTCGGCGACGGGCAGGTTCACCATGATCGTGGCATGCATCTGTTGCTCCTGTGCTCCGCGGCACTCGCTCTGATTGCCGTCACTCGGTAGACCGGCCGAGCCGCCGGAAGTCATCGGCGCCCGACCGGACGAACCAACACTGAACTCGTAGACGGGTGGGTACCAAGGTCGTGGAACACCCGAACTAGGCGTGTTCGATGAGTTCCGACAGGTAGGTGAAGCTCTTCTCGGCCGCGTCGAGTGAGGCGCACTCCACCGAGAGCACCACGTCGTGATCGGCGGCCGCCAGCGTCGCCACGATGCGCTTCCAGTCGATGACACCATCCCCGCATGCGCAGCCGAGCATCCCGCGGACCTTGCCGCGGTAGCGCCGGGCGTCTTCCGGCGCAATGTCCTTGGCGTGCATGTGCGTCACGCCGCCGATGATGTCCTCCAGCCACTGGTGTGGATCGTTCTCGCTGAGGTAGCTGTTGCCGGTGTCGAGGTTGATCGTCAACACCTCGGGATGGTCGGTGAGGTCCATCAGCTTCGCGAGGCGGTGGGGAGTCGCGGTGTACTCGCCATGTGTCTCGATCGCAATCTTGATGCCGCGCGGTGCTGCGACGCGGGCGGCTTCCTCCAACGTGTAGCGCATCAAGGTGTAGTTCTCGGCTTCGGTGGTCCAGGACGGGACCGGTCCGTCGTCCACCATGATCATCGGGGCGCCGACCTCGGCCGCGTAGCGGATGGACTGCCGCAAATATTCGACGCTGACCTCCGGCTTGGCGAGGGGGGCATGGCTGGATAGCGAGCTGATCGTCAACCCGCGTTCCTCGGCGGCGCGCCTGAGGATCAGCGGGTCGTCGAGCATCGACCGGCTGTGGAAGTACCCTGCGGCACTGAGTAGTTCGCGACCCCAGTGCACCATGGGTTCGACATAGCGGTAGCCGATCTCGGCGGTGTGGTCCATCGCCCAGTCGAATGAGCCGTTCTCGTAGCGGGCGAACTCGAGGTTCAGACCCAGCTTGATGTCACCCATGATGCTCGTTCCTCGTTTGGATTCGGTCGGTGCGGGTTAGAAACCGCGCTTGGCCACGTAGTCGTCGCGGACTTCACCGTGGTAGGCGGGCACGGTGATGTCCCACCAGCCAGTGGGGTGCATTTCGGTCCACGGCAGTTCGCGGGCACTGATCGCCTCGATCACGACGGGGCCCGGGGTGGCAAAGCCACGCTCGACCGCTGCCGCCAACTCAGTGGGGTCTTCGACGCGTTCGGCGGTGGCGCCAAGGGAGCGAGCGAAGTCGGCGATGTTGACGAAGTATGGCTTGCCGTCGGGTGTGGTCCAGCCCGAGACGATTTCGCGTTCGGCGCCGAAGAGGTTGATCTGCAGGTCCTTGATCGCCTCCCAACCGCCGTTGTTGAGCACCACGATCACCACGGGAACGGACGCCATGACCGCGGCAGCGAGTTCGGTGCCGGTCTGCAGGAACGCGCCGTCACCGACCATTGCCAAAACCGGGGTATCCGGGGCCCCGATCTGCGCGCCGATCGCCGCGGGCACCCCGAAGCCGATGCCGGAGAATCCGCCGGCCACGATGTTGGTCCGCGGTCCGTAGATCGGGAACTCGTTGAATGCCTGGTTGGCGGGGTTGCTGGAATCGGTGACGAGGATGCCGTTGCGCGGCAGGCCCTTTCGGATCTCGACCATGGCCCGTGAGTTCGTCATTGGGAGGTAGTCGGTGGTCCGCATCGGGGCCAGGTGTTCCTCCCACCGCTTCTTGAGGTCTTGGAGCTCGGCGAAGTAGTCGCCGGCGCGGAAGTCGTCGCCGGGTCCGATCTCGTTCAGTTCGTCGAGCAGCGTGGCCAGGCATGACTTGGCGTCGCCGACGACGCCGACCTCGACGGGGTAGTTGCGCCCGATCTCGAAGCCGTCGATGTCGATCTGCACCAGCTTGGTGTCGGGCATGCTGAAGGTCACCCCGGGCCGGTAGGACGAGGTGGTGCGGTCACTGAAGCGGCAGCCGACGGCCAGGATGACGTCGGCTGTGGTGGTGACGCCGTTGCCCGAGATCGATCCCATGTCACCGCACGGCCAGGCGTAGAGGTCGTGGTCGGCGGGGAAGGCACCCTTGCCTTGAAAGGAGTGGGTGACCGGGGCGCCGAGACGTTCGGCGACTGCGAGCAGTTCTGCGGCGGCCTCGGCGGCGATGACGCCACCGCCGGCAAGGATCACCGGACGCTTCGCGCCGGCCAGCAGAGCGGCAGCATCCTTGAGGGCTTGCGGGTCACCGGTGGGGCGGTGATGGGCGCGCCGTGGGCCTGTGGGTGGGGTGTACTCGCCGTACTCGGCTTGCAGATCCTGCGGAATGTCTACCAGTACGGGGCCGCGGCGACCCTCGTACATGGTGTTGAACGCCTGGGCTAGCGCCACGGGGATGGATTCGACGCGGTTGGGCTGCCACCACCGCTTGACGACCGGTTCGGCCATTCGGGGGAAGTTGTTGCCGTGTGGGCGATCGAGCTCTTGGAGAACGCCGTGGTTCTCCATGTAGGTGTGCACCGCGCCGGTGATGAGGAGCAGCGGTTGGGAGTCGACGAACGCGGTCGCCAGTCCGGTGAGGGTGTTGGTCGCGCCGGGTCCGATCGAGGTACAGACGGCGGCGATCTTGCCCGAGGCGCGGTAGTAGCCATCGGCCATGTGCGCGGCGCCCTGCTCGTGGATGGCCGGGATCAGTTCGATCTCGTCGGCGCGGTCGACGAAGGCGTCCAGCAGGGCGGTGTTGCCGTGCCCGGGGATGGCGAAGACCTTCTCGACGCCTTCGCGGATGAGGTGTTCGACGACCATCTGGCCGCCGGTGAGCTTTTGTGTGGTCATGGTGAGCGTCCTATTTATGGGTTGGGTGTTACTGGGCGACCGGCGTGGTCAAGTCGTGGTGGGCAGTGGCGTGGCCGCACTGGGCGGCGATCACGTCGGCGACGCGGAAGGCGTTGGCGGCGATGGTCAGTGCCGGGTTCATCACGGGCAGGGAGGGGAAGAACGAGGAGTCCACGACGAACAGGTTGTCCACGTCGTGGCTGCGGCAGTCCGGATCCAGCACCGAGGTGGCCGGGTCGATGCCCGACCGGATGGTCCCGGCCTGGTGGGAGTTGACTTCGATGCCGGTGCCCTCGCTGATGACGATCGGGTAGCCCACCTTGCGCAGCAGCTTGCGGACCTCGCGGACCAGGATGTCGTGCGCCCGGGTGTTGTTGCGCTTCCAGGCGATCTGCACCTGACCCGAAGGAGTGAGGGTGACCCTGTTGTCCGGATCGGGAAGGTCCTCGGTAAACAGCCACCAGTCGACGCTGCGGGCGGTGGCCTGGTCCAGTGCCCACGTTGGGATGTGGGGCCGCTGGGCCTTGATCATCGCACCTTGCAGCTTGCCGATGAGCTGGACGTGTCCCAGCGGGTAAGGATGATCGGCTGTGCCTTCGAGGTAGAAGTCGTTGAGGTACAACGTCTTCTGGAACACCGAGTGGTTCTTGCGTAGTGGGTTTATGGCCACCATGATCGAATTGTTGTGCACCATGTAGTTGCGCCCGACCACGCCTGAGGAGTTGCCCAGCCCGCAGGGGTGGTGTGGATTCGCCGAGCGCAGCAGCAGGGCCGCGGAGTTCACCGCACCGCAGGAGGCGACCACGACGTCGGCGTCGACGTGCGTGACTACGCCGTCGATGACGAGCTCCACGCCGGTGGCACGGGAACCGCCCTCGTCGGTCAGGATGCGTCGGGCGTAGGCGCCGGTGAGCAGTTCGACATTGCCCGATTCGACCGCCGGCCGCACGCAGGTCACGTCGGCGTCGGACTTCGCGTCGACATAACACGGGAAACCGTCACAGGTCTTGCACCGGATGCACTTGCCACCGTCGCGCAGGTCGATGCCCAGCGGGATGCTGGACGGAGTAAATCCCTGCTTGGCGACCGCATCGGCGACCCGGCTGATGGGAGGTTCGTGCCCGATCTCGGGATAGGGAAAGGGCTTGTCTCGCAGCAGGGTCGGGTCGTCGGACTGGTTGGCGTGAACCCGGTAGACCTGCTCGGCGCGGTCGTAGAAGGGGGCGAAGTCGTCGTAGCCCAGTGGCCACTGGGGTGACGTGCCGTCGGCATGGCGGACGGCTTGGAAGTCCTCGCGCCGGAACCGCACCAGCGAGGAGCCGTAGAGCTTGGTGTTGCCCCCGACGTAGTAATAGGTGCCCGGATTGAACGGGACCCCGGCGGAGTCGACCCACGGCTCGGCGTTGTAATAACGCTTGTCCTCGAAGACGGCCTTGGGATCCCAGTTCTCCGGTTCGCGGGGCAGGAAGCCGCCACGCTCGACGAGCAGGACCTTCACCCCGGAGTCCTTGAGGGCGTAGGCAAGTGTGCCGCCGCCCATACCGCTCCCGACGATGATCACGTCATAGCGCTGCTCGCGGGGTCCCGTGCTGGCGTGGGCCGAGGCCTGGGTCATTGATGCCACCCTCTTCGTCTGAGAACCAGGCGCTCGATGGGCAGCAGAACACCTCGACGTTTCCTCGTCGGACTGGCTGATCGTCCGAAGGGGAGCCGCATCGTGACAGCATCACTGATGATTTGGTTATTCGTATAAGTCAAGGATAACGCCACCCAGACCGCTGTCAAGACGAACATCACATCTGCTCTCCACCGAGACCGGGCGCGCCCACCGGCACGACCGTATCGACATCGGTAAACACCAACGCGGTGCTCTGAGTCAGGTTCTGCGGCAACATGATCCGGTTCAACTGCTCGGAACTGAGCAACCGTCGTTCCAAGACCAACGCGGTGACGTTACGTCCCGAGGACAGCGCATCTGCGGCGATCGAGGACGCCGCGACATAGCCGATGTGCGGATTGAGCGCGGTGACCACACCGATCGACGCCTCGACCATGTCGCGCATCCGCTCCACGTTGGCGCCGATGCCGGACACGCAACGTTCTGCCAGGACCCGGCACCCGCGGTCGAGCAATTCGATCGTCTCGAAGAGGCAGTGCGCGATGATGGGCTCAAAGGCGTTGAGCTGCAACTGCCCGGCTTCAGCGGCCATGGTGACGGTCAGATCGTTGCCGACGACCCGGTAGGCGATCTGGTTGACCACCTCCGGGATCACCGGATTGACCTTGCCCGGCATGATCGAGGACCCCGCCTGCACGGCCGGCAGAGTGATCTCACCGAAGCCGGCTCTGGGGCCAGAGGACAGCAACCGCAGATCGTTGCAGATCTTGGAAAGTTTCACCGCAGTGCGTTTGAGGACTCCGGACAGTTGCACGAACGCGCCGACGTCTTGGGTGGCCTCGATGAGATCCGAGGCGATCGTCATGTCGATTCCGGTCAAGGCGACCAGGTTGTGGCGGACCCGCTGCGAGTACTCCGGGTGTGCGTTGAGGCCGGTGCCGATCGCGGTTCCCCCAAGATTGATCTCGGTGATCAGTTCGGCTGCCTCCCCCACGCGCTGAGAATCCTCCCCAATCATGATGGCGAACGTCGCGATTTCCTGCCCCAACGTCATCGGCACCGCGTCCTGGAGCTGGGTCCGTCCCACCTTGACCACGGTCGCGAAGTCGGCGGCCTTGTCGGCGAAGGTGTTGGACAGCAACGACATCGACCCGCGCAGCCGATTGAGCGCGGCTTGCAGACCCAGCTTGATCGCCGTGGGATACACGTCATTGGTGCTCTGGCTGAGGTTCACGTGATCCAGCGGGTGCAGGCGGCCGTAGTCGCCCTTGGGGTGACCGAGCAGCTCCAGGGCCCGGTTGGCCACCACCTCGTTGGCGTTCATGTTCGTCGAGGTTCCGGCGCCGCCCTGGACGACGTCGACCACGAACTGATCGTGCAGCGCGCCGGATCGAATCTCCTCACACGCGACGATGATGGCGTCGGCTCGATCGGAGCTGAGCAACCCGAGTTGCGAGTTGGTCAGTGCCGCGGCCTGTTTGATCGCCGCTAGGGCGACCACGAGGTCCGGGTGTGCGGCCACCGGGATTCCGGTGATGGGGAAGTTCTCCGTCGCGCGCAGCGTGTGGATGCCGAAGTAGGCGTCCTCGGGTACGTCGCGGTCTCCGAGCAGGTCGTGTTCGAGGCGCATCAGTGCCGTCCCGCCTGCGACACGGGCAGTTCGGCCCACGACAACGGGCGGCCCCCGTACTTGGCGGCCCGGAGGTCACCGGAGCGGGCATGGCCTTCGAACCGTTCCAGCCGCGAGAGTCGACCGCAGATCTCCCCCAGTCGCGCACTGGTCTCGGTGCTGCGGACCTCCTGATAGGTCAGGGTCTTGAGGAACTTGCCCACCCACAGCCCACCGGTGTAGCGGGCGGCGCCCAACGTCGGCAGCACGTGGTTGGTGCCGATCAGCTTGTCGCCGTATGGAACGCAGGTTCCCTCGCCGAGGAACAGCGCGCCGTAGTTGCGCATCGCGGCCAGCGCCTCGCGCGGCTGGGCGGTGAGGATCTGGACGTGCTCGGAGGCGAACTGATCTGCAAGCGCGTAGGCCGCGGCCGTCGAATCCACGAGGTGAACCTGACCGTGATCCCGCCAGGACGGACCGGCGATCGGATTCGTCGGCAGGCCGGGCAGCAGCGCCTCGATGTGTCCGAGCACCGCGCGGCCCAGGTCCTCAGACGTAGTGATCAAAACGCACGGTGAGTCTGGTCCGTGCTCGGCTTGACTCAGCAGGTCCACGGCCACGGTGAAGGGGTCGGCGGTCTCGTCTGCCACGATCAGCGTCTCGGTGGGCCCGGCGAACAGGTCGATGCCGACCTCTCCGAACAACTGGCGCTTCGCCTCGGCGACGTAGGCGTTGCCCGGCCCGGTGAGGATGGACACCGCATCGATGGTCTGCGTGCCGAGCGCCAACGCCGCGATGGCCTGGACCCCGCCCAGCACGTAGATCTCATCGGCGCCGGCCAGGTGCATGGCGGCGACGCTGATCTGCGGTGCCTCCCCCAGACTCGGTGGGGTCGTGGCGGCTACCCGTTCCACGCCGGCGACCTTGGCGGTCAGCACCGTCATGTGCGCCGAAGCGGTCAGCGGGTAACGGCCGCCGGGAACGTAGGCCGCGGCCGCGTCGATCGGAACGTTGCGGTGCCCGAGGAACACTCCGGGCAACGTCTCGACTTCCACGTCACGCAGCGAATCACGCTGCGCCTGGGCGAATTCGCGAACCTGTTTCTGCGCGAATTTCAGGTCGGCCAAGGTGGACTCGGGCACCGAGGCCACGATACGAGCGATCTCGTCCTGCGACAGCCGGAACGACTCCGGCGCCCACCGGTCGAACTTCTCGGAGTACTTGCGGACCGCGTCGTCTCCATGCTCGCGGACTTCGGCGATGACCGTGGCGACGGTGTCCACCACGGCGGGATCACTGGCACGACCCGCGGGCTTGCCTACGGCTTCCTTCAACACGAACGACATTTCAGGTCTCCTTCGTTACGTTCAGCTGTTGGTGTCAAGGATGCGCGGAAGTGGTTAGCGCTGAGAGACACGAAGTGTGCGACGTTGCAAGCGAATCGACACATTTCGTATACCGCACTTCCCGCTCTCGACCTCAGGACCTAGGTGCCCGGCGGCGCGCGGACTTGGCTACCGAACCGTCCAGCAGATCGAGCGCACGTACTGCGAGCTGCAGACTCTGCCGAGTCGTCGGATCATCCAGAGAGCGCCCAAGAATCGACGAGATGCGGTCGAGGCGGTGGTACAGCGTGCGGCGCTGGACGAAGAGACGCTCGGCTGCCTCGGTCTTGCTTCCTCCCGAGGCGAGGTACTCGCGCAGTGTCGGCAGGAGAGGGTTCTGGGAACCGGCGTCGGCGGCCAGCAGTGCGCCTAGCTCGTCCTGGACGTAACTGGCGAGCTCGGGACCCGGAGCTAGAGCGACCAGCAAGCGTTCCACGCCCAGATCGTCGAATCTCAGTAGCGGTCTACCACTCATGGACAGCGCTACCACGGCGGCGTTCTTCGCCTGCGACACCGCGACATTCAGAGTCTCGGCAGTCGCGGCACGGCTGATTCCGCCACCGATGTGCCCATCACCGACCCTGCGCTGAGGATCGTCGTCGCGTACGTCCGGCGGCTCGCCGATCACGACGAGGTAGTCCCCCATGTCCGCTGCCACCTCGTCGGCGTCGTGGACGACGGCGATGGGCGGGCCGACCGGGTCCTTGTTGATCACGGTTACCGCGAGGCGTGCGGAATTCAACCGGACCCCTAGCCGGGCGACTTCTGCCACGAAGTCCGGGCCACTGAGGTCTTGCTGCATCAACCGACTGATCAGAGCGGTGCTGCGTTGTTCGTGTCGCGCTTGGGCGCTGCGATCGGTGAGCATGGAAATGGCGATCGCCGAGCAGGCGCGCTCTGCGGCGAACCCTGCCTCCTGCACGTCACACGTGGTGATCACGTGGACCCAGCCCCACGGCTCCCCCCGCATCAACACCGGTCGGCGCACACAACCCTGATCGTCGTGGTGGAAGTCTCGCGCGTGGATGTCCCACGACGGCACGGCGTCCTCGAGAACATCCGGGCCGGCGAAAGCTCGTACGCGGTGGGTAATGTCCTCCAGAATCACTGGCGTGGCGGTCGTTTCGGCCAGTGCCTGAACCATGCCGACGTAGTCCGCGCCACGGAGCAGGGCATCGGTGAACATCGACTCGACGGAGCGTTCGCGTCGCAGCGTCCGGATTTGAAGGTCGGTGAGCAGCGCGTGTACCGCCGCTGAGATCTCGGCGAACGACACCTCGCGGGCCAGTGCGATGATGGGGAGGCCGAGGCGTTCGGCGACCCCGATCGCGGCGTCCGGCAACCGGTCGAACATGCGGCCGGACTCTTCGACGACCAGCGCCGCCGCCCCGCAGCTGGCGATGCTTTCCAGATAGGACTGCTGCGTCTTGGCGTCGCCGCCCATGCCCGTGCCCGCCGTCAGCAGCAGCTCACCGCCTCGCAGAAATCGTGCGATGTCGGCGATGTCCGAGGCGTGCACCCACCGGACCTCGCGGTCCAGGAACGCCGAGCCGGCCCGCACCGTTGGCCCGGCGTTCTCGACGATGTCGAGGGCAAGCACGTCGCGGACCGTGAGGCTCATGTCGAGGCATAGATGTCGGCGTAGATGGCTTCGATCTGTGCCGCGCTGGGAACGACGGGATTGTTCGCGGGCGAGCCGGAGGCGAGCGCCTGTTGTGCCATCAGCGGGATCTTGTCGTGCCAAAGGGTTTCGTCGATGCCGTAGGAGCGGGGGGTGGGTACCTCCAAGTCCTCGCAGAGGGCAATCAGTTCCGTCACGAAGCCTTTGGCGATGCCGTGGTCGTCACCTTCCGGCGATACGCCGTATGCCCGCGCGCAGTCGGCGTACCGCTGGGGCGCGGCGTCGACCGAGAATGCAGTCACGGCAGGAAACAGCATCGCGTTGGACAGGCCGTGCGCGACGTGAAAGTGCGCGCCGATCGGACGGCTCATGCCGTGCACCAGGGCAACGCTGGAATTGGAGAACGCCATCCCGGCCTGGGTTGAGGCCGCCATCATCGCCTCTCGGGCATCTCGGTCGGCGCCGTCGCGGTAGGCGGGGCGCAGGTACTTCCCGATCGTGTTGATCGCAGCCAGTGCTAAAGCATCCGAGATGGGGTTGGCCTTGCGACTGACGTAGGCCTCGACGGCGTGAGTCAACGCGTCCACGCCGGTGTCGGCGGTCAGCCGCGGCGGCATGGACAGGGTCGTCTCGAAGTCGACGATGGCGGCGATCGGCAGGAACGACAAACCGGGGCACAGCATCTTCTCGTCGGTGGCGCTGTCGCTGATCACGGTGAACTGGGTGGCCTCTGATCCCGATCCGGCCGTGGTCGGGATCGCGATGATGGGCAAAGCCGGGCCGGTGTAGCTGTGGGGAGCGCGGTAGTCCCGCATCTGTCCCCCGTTGGTCGCCAGCACCGCGAGTGCCTTCGCCGAATCCATTGGGCTACCACCGCCCAACCCGATGACCGAGTCCGCGCGGTGTTCGCGGATGTATCGCATGGCGCGGTCGAGCGAGTCGGTGGTGGGGTCGGGCACGGTATCGGAGAACACCAGCGGATCGGCGCCGGCCTTGGTCAGGATCGCCACGATCCGCTCTACGAGGCCGGTACTGGCCAGGAACTTGTCGGTGACCAGGACGGGACGCCACACCTTCAAGGTGTGGACGATGTCACCGAGGTCGTCGAGTGCCCCGCCGCCGATTCTTGAGATCCGGGGGAAGGCGATCTGTGTGCTCATCGTAATCCGTTCTGTCCGTTCCGATGTCAGGCGTTCTGCGGGAAGCCGAGTTCGATGCCGCCATGGCTGGGGTCCAGCCAGCGGCTAGTGATGGCCTTGCCGCGGGTGAAGAAGTGCACCCCGTCCATCCCGTGGGCGTGGCTGTCACCGAACAGGGAGGCCTTCCAACCGCCGAAGCTGAAGTACGCCATCGGCACCGGAATCGGCACGTTGATGCCGATCATGCCGACCTCGACCTCGTTCTGGAAGCGTCGGGCCGCGCCACCGTCGTTGGTGAAGATCGCGGTGCCGTTGCCGTAGGGGTTGGAGTTGATCAGTTCCAGTGCCTCGTCGTAGGTCTCGACGCGGATGACCGAGAGCACGGGACCGAAGATCTCGTCGGTGTAGACGCTCATCTCAGGCGTGACGTGATCGATCAGGGTCGGGCCCAACCAGAATCCCTCGGCACCACCGTTGGCAGACACGTTGCGTCCGTCGACGACGATCTTGGCACCGTCGGCCTCACCGGCGTCGATGTAGGAGGCGACCTTGTCGCGGTGGACCTTGGTGACCAGCGGGCCCATGTCGGAATCCTTGGTGCCGTCACCGATCTTCAACGGGGTGGTGCGCTCGGCGATCTTGGCGACCAGGTCGTCGGCGATCGGGCCGACGGCCACGCAGGCCGAGATGGCCATGCAGCGCTCACCTGCCGAACCGAAACCCGCGTTGACCATCGAGTCCGCCGCCAGGTCCAGATCGGCATCCGGCAGGATCACCGCGTGGTTCTTCGCCCCGCCGAGGGCCTGGACGCGCTTTCCCGATGCGGTACCGGTTGCGTAGACGTACTGCGCGATCGGGGTGGAACCGACGAAGCTGATCGACTTGATCGCCTTGTTCGTCAGAAGTTCGTCGACGACGGTCTTGTCGCCCTGCAGCACGTTGAACACGCCGTCGGGCAGGCCCGCTTCCTTCCACAGGTCGGCCATCCACAGCGACGCCGTGGGGTCCTTCTCCGAGGGCTTGAGCACGACGGTGTTGCCCGCGGCGATGGCGATGGGGAAGAACCACATCGGCACCATCGCCGGGAAGTTGAACGGCGAGATCACCCCGACTGGGCCGAGCGGCTGGCGGATGGAGTAGACGTCGACCTTGGTCGAGGCGTTCTCGGTGAACCGACCCTTGAGCAAATGCGGGATGCCGCAGGCGAGCTCGACGACCTCCTGGCCGCGCGACACTTCGCCGCGGGCGTCGGAGACGACCTTGCCGTGCTCGCTGGTGATGATCTCGGCGAGCTCACCCTTGCGGGCGTTGAGCAGTTCGCGGAACGCGAAGAGCACCTGGGTGCGCTTGGCCAGTGAGGTGTCGCGCCACGCGGGGAACGCCGCGGCGGCGGCGGCGATCACGGCGCGGGCGTCCTCGACGCTGCCGAGGGCCACCTCGCCGGTGACCTCACCGGTCGCAGGGTTGGTCACGGGTGCGGTGTTACCGCTTGCGCCGGGGAAGGGTGCGTTGTTGATCCAGTGTGTGATCGTGGTTGCTGCCATGGTCATCCCTGTCTTGGTGGAGCTTGAACCGGTGAGGTAGATCGGGTTACGCGGTGGCCGCGGCCAGTGATGGCACGGCGTCGATGAGGCTGCGGCCGTACTCCGAGGAGGGAGCCCCGAGCACGTCGGCGGTCTTGCCGGATTCACGCACGCGGCCGTTCTCCAGGATCATCACCATGTCGGCGATCCCGGCGACCACGCCGAGGTCGTGGGTGATGAACAGCAACGCCAGATTGAGATCGCGGCGGAGTTCGTTGATCAGCGTGAGGACGGATGCCTGCACGGAAACATCCAAGGCGGAGGTGATCTCGTCGCAGATCATGACCTCTGGTCGGGCGGCCAGAGCGCGGGCAATGCAGACCCGCTGGCGTTCGCCACCGGACAGATCCTTGGGCAGACGCTCTGCCATGGCGTGCGGAAGGCGCACCATGTCGAGTAGGTCGGCCGTCGAGGGTACCGAGATCTCGTCGGACTTGGCCACCTGACGTCGGGCGCGGTCGATGGCGGTGCGGATGGTCTCACGGGGATTGAGTGCCGCGGTGGGGTTTTGAAAGACGATCTGCAGTCTGCGTCGCTGATCCACGCTTCGATCCGTCGCCATCGCGGGAAGCTGGGTGCCGTTGAGACTGACGTCCCCGGAGTCGACGGCCTGGATGCCGGCGACGGCGCGGGCGATGGTGGTCTTGCCGCTACCGGATTGCCCGACCAGCGCCAGACACTCGCCGTGGCCCAGACCGAAGTTGATGTCGCGCACGGAGTGGGCTTCCACGCCTCGGACCCGGTGGGTGATGTTCAGGTCGCGTACCTGCAGAACCTGTTGCGGTTCGGCGACGTCGGGCAGGGTGGCCAGCGTGCCGAATGGCGATTTGTCACCGGGGCGGTTGAGGTCCGGGCTGGCGTCGAGCAGTTTGCGTGTGTACGGGTGCGACGGTGAGCGCAGCACGGTGTGTGTCTCTCCGACCTCGACGACCTTGCCGTCGTACATCACGGCGACCTTGGTCGCGAGCTGGGATACCACCGCGAGGTCGTGGGAGATGTACAGCATGGTGACGTTGCTCTCGCGGCGCAGTCGCTGCAGTTCTTCGATGATGGCGGACTGGGTGATTACGTCCAATCCGGTGGTCGGCTCATCCAAGACGATGGCTCGCGAGCCCGACAGCAGGGCCATGGCGATGCAGACGCGCTGCTGCTGACCACCCGAGAGCTGGTGGGGGTAGCGGGCGCGGAAGTCCTTGGAGGTCGGCAGCCCGACGATGCCGAGGACGTCGGTGGTGACGGTGTCACGTTCCTTGGCGAAGGTGGCGTCGACGGCGGCGCGGCGGGCGGCGACCTCCCCGAGCAGGGTGGAGACACGCATCGACGGGTTGAGCGCGGTGCCGGGATTCTGTGGCACGTAGCTGAAGTAACGCCCCCGGAGGTCACGCATGTTGGTCGCGGACGGCAGATCGATGGGCTCGTGGTCGGGCAGCCGGACCGAGCCGTTGGTGAAGCGGGCGCCGTGCTGGGCGAAGCCGAAGAACGCCAACGCCGAGGTGGTCTTGCCGCTGCCGGACTCACCGACCACGCCGAGGATTTCGCCGTGACACAGCTCCAGGGACACGCCGTCGACGATGCACCGACCGTTGGCGGTCTCGACCCGCAGGTCTTCGATGGTGGCCACGGGCTGTGACGGCGCCGTCCCGGTGTCGCCGGTGGTGAGAGTGTCTGTGCTCATGGTTGTTTGATTCCTTCGACCTCGGAGGCGATGGTGGCTTCGATGTTCGGGTCCGCGGTGTCCATCGGTGGTGTCGTTCCCCGCCGGGCCCACCAGCGGCTGAGCGGTCCCTCTCGGCCGGCCAGGGTCTTGACGTAGGCGTCGGCGAGCAGATTGACGCTGATGGTGAGCAGCGCCAGCATCAGCGCAGGGGCGCCGACGGACCACGGATTGAGCCCGATGAGGCTCTGGTTCTCCGACGTCATCAGGCCCCAGTCCGAGGCGGGTGGCGCCAGGCCCAGACCAAGGTAGTTCATGCTGGCCACCAGGATGATGGACAGTCCGAATCGAACGCCGAAGTCCGCCAACACGACTGGAAGAATGTTCGGTAGCAGGTCGCGGCGCCAAATGCTCATCGTGCCGTCGCCACGGGTTCGTGCGACCTCGACGTAGGACGACTTCGCGACGGCGGCGGCGGCGGCGCGGGTGACGCGGGTGATGCCGGGGATCAGGACGATGATCACGCCGAGGATCAGAACCCAGATCTTGGATCCGAAGCCGCCGACGAGCAGCAGAAGCACCAGCAGGGGCGGGAAGGAGATGATGACGTCGATGACGCGCATCGTCAGTGAGCTCACCCGGTTTTCCACCGAGCCGGTCAGCAGACCGATGGCCACGCCGATCAGGTAGGCAAGAAGGGTGGCCGACAGGCCGATCGCGATGACCGACAACCCGCCGTTGAGCACTCGGGACAATACGTCGCGGCCAAGGTAGTCCGAACCCAGGAGCAGGTTGCCGGTGCCGAGCACGCTGGGTCCGGGGCCGGCCCCGGGGGCGGTGATCGGCTCGGTAGGCGAGTACGGCGCGATGAATCGGCCCAGTCCGGCGACCGCGAGGACGAAGACCAGTAGAACGAGTCCTACTTGAGCGCTTGTGTGCGACAGCGTTTTCCGTAGTCGATTCATTATTTCACCGAGGTCCTCGTCTTCGGGTCGAGCACGATGCAGATCACGTCTGCGATGAGGTTGATCAGGATGTAGAGCGCCGCCAGGATGGTGGCGATGACCACGGTCTCCTGGGTATCGCGGACGGCGATCGCCCGCACCAGTGCGGTGCCAATGCCGGGGTAGTTGAAGACGGTTTCGATGACGATCATGCCGCCGATGAGGTACTGGATCTGCTGCGCGAAGATCTGGATGACGGGCACCAGCGAGTTCGGCAGGACATAGCGAGTGAGCACGTGGCGGGTGGAGAACCCGCTGAGCCGGGCCATCGTCACGTAATCTTGGGCCATCACGTCGATTACGGTGGCGCGCAGCAGCCGCGAGCCGAACGAGAGGCTCAGCAAGAGCAGGGTCAGAATCGGCAACACGATTACCGACGGCTTGTCGAACGGTGTCCCGCCCTCGGGGATGCTGCTGATGGGCGGCAGCCAGCCCAGCCAGGAGAAGAACACGGCGATCAACGCGGAGGCGGCGAGGAATTCCGGCAGTGAGCTGATGGCGAGCGTCGTCATCGAGGTGACGTGGTCCACCGGGCGGTAAGCCTTGACACCGGTGAGCAGCCCCAGCCCGAGAGTCAGGGGAATGAACAGGATCATGGTGATCAGGGCCAAGATTCCCGAGTTGCCCAACGCCGGCAGTACCACGTGGGCGACGTCGATGTGGGTGCCCTGCACCAGTCCGGCGGTCGATTCTCCGAAGTCGCCGCTGAGGAAGCCTCCGAGGAAGCTCAGGAAGCGCTCCCAGATGGGCCGGTCCAGGCCCAGTTGCTGATGGACCTCTGCGACGCGTTCGGGTGTGGCGTTGCGCCCCAACACGACTGACGCAACGTCTCCGGGCAACACGAGGATGGCGAGGTAGATCAGGATGGACGCGGCCAGCACGGTCGCGACGCCTGCCAGTAGGCGGCGCAGGATCAGAGTGGCCAGCGGGTAGCGGTAGCGCAACGGGGGTCGTGGCGTGGCTGCGTCGGTCTTGTTCGTATCGCGCGGCGCGACAACGGTATTCGATGTCGACATGGTTTACCCTTCCAGCCAGGTGGTGCTGAAGTCGAAGTTGTCACAGGGTCCGGCGTTGGTGGTCTTGGCTCCGCGGACGTTGAGGCGGTAGCCGTCGATCCAGTTGTAGTTGACGAAGTTGATGGTGCCGCCCTGCTCGTGCTGCACGACCTGGACGTCGTGCCACTTCTGCTTGGCGCGTGCGTCGTCCTTCTCGGCCATGGCGGAGAAGATCTGCGCGTCGTGTTCGGGATTGCCGAAGTAGGGTCCTGATAGGGCGCTCCGTCGACGAGGAAGAACAGGTAGAACAGGGTCAGCGAGTTCACCGCGTTGGTCCAGAGCTCCATGCTCCAGGGTCGGGTCTGGAAGCCCGCTTCCTTGGTGAAGTAGATCGCGGGGTCGATCTGGTTGACGTTGATGTTGATCCCAGCGGCCTTGGCTTGTTCCTTGAACAGCGTGGCCAGCGGATTGGTGGTTGCCCCAAGGGACGTCGTGGTCAGGTCGAAGCTCAGACCGTCGTATCCGGCGGATTTGAGCAGTGACTTGGCCTTGTCTGGGTCGTACTCGGATTTCAAGTCGTCGGCGAAGTACTGATCGGTGTAGCCGACGCAGTCGTTTCCGGCGACGGCGTACCCGCTGAAGAGCAGATCGGCGGCAGCTTGGCGGTTGGCGCTGAGCTTGACCGCCTGGCGCACCCGGGGATCGGCGAACGGGCCTTGGTCGACGCGGTAGCAGGCACCCGACCATCCGGGGCCTGGTTGGTTTCCGAGGTAGATCCGCCCGGAGGCCTCGTTCGCGCGTCCCAGGGCGGGTTGGATGCTGGGCATGATGTCGATCGAGCTGCCGAGTAGGGCGTTGAGCCGGGTCTCGTCGGTGACGAAGGAGGAGTCGATGACCAAGCTGTCCACCGGGGGGCGTCCCGCTCCGCGCCAGTAGTGGTCGTTGGCGGTGAACTCGCTGCGCTGTCCGGGGGTGAAGCTCTTGAAGACGAAGGGGCCGGTGCCAATTGGCTTGTCCCAGCTGGTGAATCCCTGCGGCACGATGTAGCAGTTCTGCACACTTGCCAAGGTGGGGAACTGTGCCAATGGCTTCTTCAGCGGGATGACGACGGTCATGGGTCCGTCGGTGCGGACGTTGGGGCCGTCGATGAGCTGAGACAGCACGGGTTGCAGAGACCCGTCCGGCGAGAGCCAGGAGTTCTGCACCGTGTAGACGACATCGGCGGCGGTCAGCGGTTTGCCGTTGTGGAACTGCACGCCCTGGCTCAGCCGGATCGTCCACACGTCGGAGGTGTCGTTGGAGTCCCAGGACTCTGCCAGTCCGGGAATGACGGCGCCGTACTCGCCCACGAACCACAGCGGGTCATACAGTGCGGAGCTACGCGAGATGTCTCCTGCGGTGGTGATCTTGCGCAGATCCAGCGTTTCGCCGTTGCCGCCGGAGATCATCCCCACGCGCAAGGTGCCGCCGCGGCGGGGTGAGCCGCCGGTGGGTGGGCCGCCGGAGAACTTGGCCGGGCTGGTCAGGGGCTTGTTGGTCGCGCAGCCCGCCAAGGACACAGCTCCCGAGCCGAGCGCGGTGGCACCGCCGGCGGCAAGCGCGCTGAACCGCAACATCTCACGCCGGCTGAATTGTCGGCCCATCGAACGCTCCTCGGGTGGTGGTTCTCTTCGTGACGATGCACGCGCGTGCACTCGGCCGGACGGAAACGACCAACCGGACGGGTTGGACGACTCGTTGTGCCTAGCGCCTCAGCACTCTGGGCCCGTCTCCGGACACCGTTTGTGCAGAAGCTTTGGTTATTCGTATAAGCACGATAACTGTGACCTACTGCACCGTCAAGAGGGAGTGGCCTGCGATAATACACGAAACGCAGCCGTAACAAGCAGCGCTTGGCGCTAACTGAACAGGCGAATCGAGTTATACGTAGTTCTTGGGTGTGGTCGCCATCCATCGACCTCCAGCGGTCTCGACCAAGCGCCACTGAGTCGCTCGAGGAATGTGCTGCCCAGCTGGCGGTGCGGCGCCTTAGGCGGGGGCGGGAGCCGAGACGGGACGCGGCGGAGGCCAGTCGACGTTTCCTGCGGTATCGGAGAACAATGCCGGGATTCCACCGGTGTGCCAGAAGACGATCGGACCACAGGCATGAGCGGCCCCATCTACCACGGCGTTCAAAGCCTTGGCGCTGTACACCGAATCCGTCAGTACTGCTTCGCTTTTCGCGAGAAGGTCGAAAGGCGTTCTGGCCACCGGCCGTTGGCACGGCGTACGCGCCCAGGTATCCGGACAATAGCCCAACGCTGAGTCGCGGTGCCGGCGATTGTGCTCGTCCCTGAAGTCGCCCTCGATCTCCCCGCACTCACCAACCCGCACGCCTGACGGGCGCGGGAGATCGATTCATGACGTGACCGACACGGTGACTGGGCCGCCGCGGGGGTTGGCACCGTCGAGGATGGTTGATGGCACGCGGAACACCCGCCCGGGTGAAGCGGGCCACGGTAACGTCTTTCGGCCGATGACCCTGCCGCCTTGCCGTGCGGCGACCTTCGGGAACCGGATGAGGGTGTCGGTCCACAGCAGGAGTCGGTGGCGGGCCGGGGCGGTGTCACCGGGCCGCACGATGCCGGGAGTGACCCACCTCAACGGCTCGTCGGCGAGCAAACGGACACCGTCGCGGGGTGCGGAGTGCCCGCGCAGGTAGGCGCGGACGGGTCCAGCGACGTGGCGGCCATCGAGTGCCGCGATGTCGGCGGTATCGACGGGGTGCAGCAGGTTGCCGATCGCGAACACCCCGGATCTGTTGGTGCGCAACGCCGTATCAGTCAACGGCCCGCGTGTTGCCGGGTCCATCTCCAGGCCTGCTGAGCGGGCCAATTCGTGGTCGGGGATCCAGTCGCCGGTCAGCACGAGGGCGTCGCATTCGACGGTGCGGCGGGCGCCCGTGTCGATGTTCTCGATCTCGACGGCCGTCAGCTCGGGTTTTCCGATGACGCGCACCACGCGGGTCCGGGTTGCAACGTCGACTCCCATGAATGGGGACTTCCCGGCGATGTTGAACACGCCGTAGGACTCCGGTCTGGGGTAGGTGGTGGTCATCAACGCAGTTCTGCAGCCCGCGTGTTTGAGGGTCAGCACAGCCGACCAGCTGACCAGCTCGGCGCCGACGACGACGGCGCGAGCACCTACGGCCCGGTGGTGCAGGTGGACCAGGTTCTGCAGTTGGCCGGTGGTGTACACCCCGGCGGGGCGGTCTCCGGGGATCAGCCTTGCGGGTCGGGGCCGTTCTCGGGCGCCGGTGGCCAGGATGATCGCGCGGGCGTCGACCTGCAGGCGCCCCTGTGGTGAGGTGACGTCCAGTGAATGCTCGTCGTGCCACCCGGTCACCATGGCTTCGGTGAGAATGCGGGCGCCGGCGGCGGCCGCCTTGGTGACGAGTTT
>JAOPWF010000408.1 GCA_025965815.1 Mycobacterium sp. | reverse complement strand
CCGCGTGGCGTCCGCTTCGCTGCCGAGAACGCGGAGGCCATCTTCACCGCGGCGCCGACCAAGGCGATTCTGCGCCAAACGGTTTCAACTATCCGCCGGGAGCTGGAGCTGGCCGGGCGCGACCCGTACTCCGCGAAGATCTTCAACCTGACCACCATCGTTACCGCTGAGGACGACGAGGCCGCACACGCCAAGCACGCCGAGTACCTGTCCTACGGCGACCCCGAGGGCGCGCTGGTGTTCATGTCGGGATGGATGGGCATCGACCTGGCCCGCTACGGGCTGGACGAGCCAATCGGCAACGTCGACTCCAACGCCATCCTGTCGGCCGTGAAGGCGTTTCAGTCCGCGTCCGAGGACGGCCGAGAGTGGGCCGTGCGCGATATCGCCGAGTGGGGCGAGGTCGGCGGCATGGGGCCACGGATCGTCGGATCCGGCGTGCATGTCGCCGACACCCTGCAGGAATGGGTGGCGGAAACCGACGTCGACGGCTTCAACCTGGCCTACGCGGTCACGCCCGGCTCGTTCGCCGACTTCATCGACTACGTGGTCCCGTTGCTGACCGCTCGCGGCGCCTACCAGTCGGCGTATGCCCCGGGCAGCCTGCGCAACAAGCTGCTCGGCCGCGGTGACCGGCTGTCCGAGGAACATCGGGGCGCTACCTACCGGGTCGGCGGACCGAACTCGACGATCATCGATCGGCCGTCCACGCTGCCGTCTTCATCGGCGTCGCGGGCCGCGCAACCGGCAGGCGGGCGGTAAACCTGCCGATCGGCAGAAATATCGCCGCTCCGGTTGTCGAGTTGACGCCGGAGTGCGACGCTCACTGCGGAACTGCAACGTCGCGGGCCATTCAGCACTCCGATCCGAATCAGGAGGCTCCCCGGTGACCACTGAATCCGCAGCCGTCGATACTCCCGCCGGCCCCGCAGGTCTGAAAAAGGGCGCCATCGGCATCGTCGCGGTCATCTTCATGGCCGTCGCCAACGCCGCCCCGATCACGGCGATGACCGGCAACGTGCCGATCGCGGTGGGCTTCGGCAACGGCCTCGGTGCTCCCGCCGGGTTCCTGTTCGCCACCATCGCGCTGACGTTGTTCGCGCTCGGGTATGTGGCGATGGCCCGGTACATCACCACGACCGGCGCGTTCTACGGCTTCATCTCCCATGGCCTGGGCCAAGTCTGGGGCATGGCCGCCGGCATGCTGGCGACGTTTGCCTACGTGGTCTTCGAAGGTTCGCTGATCGGCGGCTGCGCGTATTTCGCCAACGACGCGGTCAACACCATCTTCGGCGTCAACGTGCCGTGGCTGTTGTTCGCGATCGGCGCGATCGTCATCATCGCCGCGCTGTGCCACTTCCACATCAGCCTGACCGCGGCGATCCTCGGCGTCACCCTGACCGCCGAAGTGCTGATCCTGCTCGCCCTGGCCGCCACCGTGATCTTCAAGGGCGGCGGCCCGGACGGCTTCATGCTGAACCAGACGGTGCTGCTGAACAACGCGTTCCAGAGCCTGCCCGCGGGCGCGTTCGGCACCGCCGCGGCGGCCGGTTCGATGGCGATCGGCCTCTTCTTCGCGTTCTGGTCGTGGGTGGGCTTCGAGACCACCGCGGTCTACGGCGAAGAGTCGCGCAACCCGAAGAAAATCATTCCCCTGGCCACCCTGATCGCGGTGATCGGGCTGGGCCTGTTCTACACCTTCATCTCGGCGATGGTGCTGGCCGGCAACGGCGCCAAGACGTCGGTCGAAGCCTCGATCAGCGCGTCACCGCTGGATCTGTTCTTCAACCTGGTCAACGCCAACCTGGGCAGCGTCCTGCTCGATGTCTACAAGGTCCTGCTGGTCATCGGCTCGTTCGCCTGCGCGCTGGCTTTCCACAACGCGGCATCGCGCTACCTGTTCGCGCTGGCCCGCGAGATTCCGTCGGACAAGGCGAAGAAGACCGTCGGCGCCGCCCATCCCCAACACGGCTCGCCGTATATCGCGTCCGCGCTGCAGGCCATCATCACGCTGGTGATAGTGCTGCTGTTCGCCGGCTTCACCGCGGTGCAGGTACCGGACACCAACGGAAACCCGGTGGACACGCCGTCGCTGGTGCCCTACACCAACATCTACGGCCTGCTGGCGTTGATCGGCACCGCGGCGATCCTGCTGGTGCAGGCCATCTGCTCGGCAGCGGTGATCTGGTACTTCTGGGTGCGAAAGACGCACCAGGGCAACGTGATCACCACGCTGATCTGCCCGGCGATCGGCGGCATCGCGATGCTCTACGTGGTGTGGACACTGTGGGACAACCGCGCGTTCGCCGCGGGCCTGGCCGCCAACTCGCACGTGTTCAAGGTCGGCCCGTACATGATCCTGGCGGTGTTCGTCATCGGGCTGGCCTACGCGCTGTGGCTGCGGTTCGCCAAGCCGGAAACCTACGCCGAGATCGGTCGGACCGTCATGGAGGACGCACACGAACGGTCCGACGAGCCCGCGGCACCCGCCGCCTCCGGACCCGCCTGACGCACGACGCAGGGACCCCCGCGCGCTCGGCGTTCGGGGGTCTCCTGCGACGAGCCGGCGGGCCCTTCCGGGATCACGCCATCGATACCGAGATGTCGCTGTCCGCGCTCTGCGGGCATACCTGGACACTCGTGGATCAACGGACAAGGAGAGGTGACATGACCGACGGCATCGAGGCGGTGTACCTGGAGACCCACAACTGGGTAAGTCCGCCAAGTTCTTCGAGAAGTTGGGCTACACAGTCGAAAACGTGGCAAGACCAGACCGAGGTGAGTGACAAGACGTCACTCCCCGGGTGGGGACGCCTCCAATCGCCGCCCGAAACAACCGCGCCAGGGTGGGTTCGGTCATCTCTGCACAAAACTCCCGCATGGGGGTTCTGATGGGCCGTCGAGCCAAGCCGGCGAAGCTACTGTTGCTGAATGGTCGTTCCGAGGGCAAAGATTCGGCTGGTAGACCCGTTTCTCAGCCTCCGCCATCCCGAAGGGAGGCGCCGGAGCCGCCCTGAGTGGCTCGACGCTGAGGCAGGGGCCGAGCGCCGTGTTTGTGGCCGCTTGGAGGCCCTGGACCGTGCTCAAGCCCGAAGACCGCGCCGCGCGTTCGTCGACGCGGTCAGGCAATACCGGGCTGAGGGAACGACGTTGGTGAATCCTGATAGCGGGACGGGCGCATAAGCACCCCGCTGTGGGTGTCGCGGAGGTGGCCGCAGCTCAACTCATGGCATACGCAGCCGAGTTCGACTGACACCGGCAGCCGAGCGGCGAATCGGCGCGGTGGCGCCCGATGACGGGCACGACGACACCCCGTTCGGGGCATCCTGAACCCGCCGATGTTTCAGGACCGCATCCCCGCCAAATCATTCCGAAGGCTGGTTGTCCACCCGGACAACACTGTTCGTCCCCACTTGAGACGATCAGTACTGCGTCGACTTGCGCCGTGCACGCCGCACTTCAGTCACCGGTGCGGACGAACTTCTGGTTGTAGTCAGTACTAAGGCAGGCAGTGCCTGTCGATTCTTTGTGGCCCCGCCCAGAAAGCAGCGTGATGGGATCCTGAGGCGGTTGCGGAAGCGGGAACTCTGCGCTGTGTTTGTCTTGGCTTGTGCCGCCGGCTGAGCAGGGGACGTCAAAGACTTCGGTGCGGGTCCACTTTCCGTTTCCGAAGACCAATTCGAACCCGCTTTCGGAAGCGAGCATATAGCTCATGCATCGATCGCCGGTGCGCAGGCAGTCCGTTCGCACACCGAGGTCGAGCTCCTGCTTGGTACCGGACGGGTAGCTTACTTCCATGTGGTAGCGGCCGTGTAGCGCTTCTGCCGGGGATACCACCCGCGGCGGCTGGCTGGCCGGGTCGCTCAGGGCACCAACGTCGGTGTCTCCGGTTCGGGTGAAGGTGACGCTTCGCTTGGCGTAACACCCCATCGAAAGAGCCGCTATCTTTTCGCCGGACATGGTGCCGTCGGGCCGCGGTTGTAGCCAGACCACGTCAAACCGTTCGCTGTCGAGGTTCCTGCACTTATCTTGTGACGTGACTACCGTTAGCCAGCGCCCTCCGACGTCGTCGAATACCACCTCCTTAGGGATAAACCGCCCACCGGTGGATGCGGTGGCCACACACCCGCTGGCCCTGCACACCGACCGCAGACGCCACGTCTCCTGGTATGGCGGCGGCCCACCTTCCACTGGCTTTCCCGCCAGATTGACCGCTGGGCCGAAGTCGACGGTGAAGGTCCCGGTGAACGGCCCGGTGTTGGGAACTGCGGTGGGGGTTTCGCTGGTGGTGGTGGCAGGCGACGAGTCGCCTTGGTTGGACACGAGAACCGCCGCAACGACGATAAGCACGGCGATCACACTCAAACCGCCTAAGATCGCCGCGCGTTTCCTGGAGAATTTCTTGGGCGCGGTTTGTCCAGCGCCGTGGGGAACGTGGCCCCAAAGACTGGGGTTGGTTGGTGGCCGTTGTTGGGTGGGCGCGGACGGTGACACACCGCTTGGTGTGGCCCGATTGTCGGGCGACGCAAGGAATCCTCTGGGTGGGACAGGGGCCGGTTCGGTGCGCTGCGGGGCCTGCATCGTCGGCTCGGGCGTTGCGATCGGTTGGGTGATGGCGGCGCGTGCGACTTTCGACATCTCTTTGGCTGTCGGGTAACGCTCATCGGGGTTTTTTGCCATTCCCTTGGCGATGATGGCGTCCATTGCGGTCGGCACCGTGTCCTGAAGTACCGACGGGCGCGGCGGGGGCAACGTCAAATGCCCGGTGATCTGTTGTTCAACACTGTTGCCGGGGAAGGGTTTAATGCCGGTCAGACACTCGTGCAACACGCACGTTAGGGCGTAGATGTCGGCGCGGGGGTCGGTCTGCCCGCTGGTCAGCCGCTCCGGCGCCAGGTAGGCCCAGGTGCCGATCACATTTCCGGTACCTGTCAGTCCCGTTTCCCCGGCCGCGCGGGCAATGCCGAAATCGATCAGATAAGCGAAGTCATCTTCGTCGACCAAAATGTTCGACGGTTTGACGTCGCGGTGCACCAAACCGATCCGATGTGCGGCCTGTAGCGCCGAGGCGACCTGATCAATGATGCCGACCGCGCGGGCCGGCTCCAGCGGCCCGTGGGCGAGGATGCTTTGCAGGTCGGCGCCTTCGATGAGCCGCATGTCCACGTAGAGGCGGCCGTCGATTTCGCCGAAATAGTGGATCGGCACCACGTGCGGGTTGGCGAGACCGGCAGCGGCGAACGCTTCCCGGCGGAACCGTTGTTCGAACTGCGGATCGTTAGCCAGATTCGCCGGCAATACCTTCACGGCGACGACACGGTTGGTGGCGGGGTCGAACGCACGCCACACCTCGCCCATGCCGCCGCGGCCCAGCAACGTCAGCAACCGGTATCGCCCGAACGGAGTGCCCTCCACCAAGCCCTCCCACCTGGCCAGCCAGCTAATGCAAGGCCAACTCACCATTATCCCCCAGCCAACAAGTGGTGCAGCAACTTCGTGCCAACCGGGCGATGCGACCGACCGCCGGCCTATCCTGCTGGGTTTGCTTTCCTTATGCCGGCATCAGAACGAGGTTGACGTCGGCCACATCGGAGCTGAGGCCCTTCCAGGACGGGTCGCCCGAAACGGCGTAGTTCTGTCCGTGATCGTGTTGTTGCTCTTGTTTGCCGGTCTGGCGATTGGTCGGGAGACCATCCGCAGCAACTACTACGTCAGCGCGAATGACGGCACGGTCTCGATCATGCGCGGTGTCCACGGCTCAGTGCTCGGCTACCGACTTCAGGAGCCATACTTGTTCGGCTGTTTGAACGAACGAAATGATCTGTCGCTCATCAGCTTGGGCCAGCCACAGACGGCTGTCCGCTCCTCAAGGTCAACGACGTGCGCCCGTCGGAGCGCGCACAAGTGGTCGCCGGGCTGCCGACCGGCAGTCTCAATGACGCCATCGCCCAGATTCATCAACTCGGACAAAGCTCGTTGTTACCGGTTTGCGCCCCGCCTACGCCAGACCCGGTCACCACACCCATGGCATCGGCCACCGATTGCCGCGTAGCCGAATCCAGCACCGCCAACCGGCCACCTCCCCGGTCGCTGGGATAATCCCTGCACCCCGGGTGTTCGCGGCCTCCGCGATCGACACGTCCTGCTTACGCCTGCCGAGATGAACACACAGATCGGTGGCCCTGGTGATCCGCTGATGCAGGTGAAGCAGACGACTCACGGGATGCTCAACAACGCAAATCTCGTGACGCCGCCTGCGTGCGTCGGAATGATCTTCACCGGCGAACGTGCGGTCTTCGCCGATACCGGGTACACAGCCATGCACACCGCCGACCACGTCGCGCACCTTGTCGATGAGCTGCGGATCACTGCTGATCTTGAACGTGTCGACCTGATGGGGCTTGAGCCCGAACGCTTTCAAGATCCGACCCACCGTGGACTTCGACAATCCGCTCTCGTGGGCCATCGACGCCCGCGACCAGTGCGTGGCGTCTTTGGGTTGGCGCTCCAAGGTCGCCACGATCACCTCCTCGACCGCCTCCTCAGAGATCGTCCGCGGCGCGCCCGGACGCGGTTCGTCGGCCAGCCCGTCCAGACGAGACTCCACGAACCGCCACCGCCACACCCCACCGTCTGAGGCCACACACCGACTTCGGCAGCGACTTGCTTATTGGATTTACCTGCCGCACAACCCAACACAATGCGACACCGCTGCGCCAGCGCCTACGAGGACTTCGCCCGCCGCGCCCACCGCTGCAACGTTTCCCGCTCCTCGGCGGTCAACACCAACTCCGCTACCGGCCTGCCCCTACTCGCCATACCCAGTGTCTACAATTAATCATCATATTTAAGGCGCAGGACACTTGACCAGAACGCTGTGCCGGCTAGCTGTTGCACAGTGTCTCCGACTGTTCCTGCCGAAAGAGATCTATTGAATCCCGGGCTCAGTCCCCGGTGCGCTCAGCCCGAGAGTCAAAGTCGCTGTTGAAGGGACAATCGCCGGTGACTGTGTAATGGCCACGCCCCGTGAGGAGTGTGATCGGATCCTGCGACGGTTGGGGCAGTGGGTATTCCAGGCTTATTTCGCGGTGGGCACGACCGCCGGCCTGGCACGTGGAGTCGGCTAACGTGTTCGCCAAGACCCACCGGCCCTGTGCGAAGACCAAAGTCTTGATGTCGTCCGGATTTTGCCAAAAGCTGAGGCAGCGCTCGCCAGTGCGAAGACAGTACGTCTGAATGTCAAAGTTAGCTTCGGCGCTGCGGCCGTCCGCATATTTGTCTGTCTCCCTATATTGGCCGTGCAGCCCTTGGGCTGAAGAAGCCACCCGCGGCGGCTGAGCTTTGGGGTCGGCGATTGACACATTGGGTTGAATGTCCCCGGTGCGGGTGAAGGTCACCTGCTGGTTGCGGGCACAACTGGTCGTCGACCGAACAATGAACTCGCCCTGCAGCGTGCCGTCGGGCCGTGGCTGCAGTGACATCGTCTCCCAAAATTCGGTCGGAACGTTCTGACATGTCCGTGGTGTCGCGCTGGTCGTTATCCAGCGTCCGCCAATCTTGTCGAGCACCAATGTCGACGTCGTGGGCTGAGATCCGTTGACCTTCGATGCGGTGGCCACACAACCGTCGGCACGGCACGCCGATTCAATCACCCATGTCTCACGTCCGCCCGGCGCGTTTTCGTATGGCTGGCCATTAGGCATTGTTCCCGGGGCGAAGTCGACGGCGAATGTGCCGTCGAGGGGCCCACCCTGGCGCGGAGCCTGATCGTCTCCGCTCAAGGTGATGACGATTGTGACGCTAGCGGCCATCAGCAGGATGATGGCAATCGGGACCACTACCGCCTTGCGTTGCCACCATGGCACGGGTGGCAGCGCAGCATCCGGCAACTGCTCCTGGGTTGGCTCGGCAGCGTGCTCGGCCGGTCGGGCCTGTGTCGGGGCCCCCGGCTCGGCAGCGTCCTCGGCCGCTCGGGCCTGTGTCGGCGCCCAGGGCTCGGCAGCGTGCTCGCCTGCTCGGGCCTGTGTCGGCGCCGAGGCCGATACCCCGGCGGCTGTGTGCTGCGACTCAGGCAGTGATGGTGGCTTCGGGATGGAAGTGGTGATCGCCGACCGGGCCGCGCGGGCCAACTCGATGGTCGTGTCATAGCGCTCGTCGGGGTCTTTGGCCATGCCCGCGGCGATCACCGCATCCAGTTGCAGTGACAGCCCCGGCCGGGAAATCGAGGGCCGCGGCGGTGCATTCGTGAGGTGACCGGCGATCTGCTGCTCCACTCTGTCTCCGGGAATCGGCTGGCTGGAGGTCAGACACTCATATAGCACACAGGTC
>JAOPWF010000745.1 GCA_025965815.1 Mycobacterium sp. | reverse complement strand
CTTTCAAGTCGGTGTCCTCGGCGCAGGCGGCGATGAAGTGGGGCAGCACGCCGCTCCAACCGGCCCGGTTCGCCGTGCGGAAATCCGGACCCTGCGCGCCGAGCCGTTCCCAACCACGGTGTTCGATCTCGATCCGGGTCGTGCCGCCGCGGTCGACGAAGGTGATTTCGACGTCGGTGGCGTCCGCCCGATCCCGGCGTAGGTACCACCGGTAACCGAGCCGGTGGGGTGGTTCCCACAAGGTGATCTCGCCCCAGTCGTGGGTGACCCCGGCGGCGGTCTCCTCGAAGATCCGGCCGCCCAGCCTCGCCTCGAACATCACCCGCACGTCCGCCTCGCCGCTGGCCGTATGATCGGCCGGCCACCACCGCGCGAACTTTTCGGTCCAGACCTCGAACACGTGCTCGACGGCCCGGTCCACCTCAAACGTCATCTTCAGCGGTTCGGTCACTGTTCGTCCCCCGTCGTGGCGTCCCCTACGTTTTCCGCGAACAGCCGCAGCCGGTTCGCGGCGTCGCCCCAGACCTGCGCCAGGTACACCTGGACAGCCGCCACACCCTCGTCGTGCAGCCGGTAGATGCGTTGCGTGCCGTGGGGCTGCTCGACCACGAGTCCAGCGTCCTTGAGCAGACGCAGATGCCGCGACACCGCCGGACGGCTGATCGGCAAGGCCTCCGCGATCTCCCGAACCGACCTACCTCCCGTGCCGAGCATCTCCACGATGAAGCGGCGATGCGGGTCACCGAGCGCGTTGAACGGGTCGCCGGCCGGTGCCGTCATGGCGAGCCTTCCACCCGCCGCTTCAGCCCGTCGACGAAACGCATGAACGACGGCTGTACAGCGTCACCTTCGCGCCAAGCGCGATGGTGCCGTCAAGGCGCACCACGGCCGAGTCCCAGTCCGTCCAGCGCGACGACCCGTCGGCGAGCACACCCCAGACCGCCTCCGGCGTCGCGTGGATCATCGACGATGCCGCATATTCCCTCATCGGTATGCCCCATCCGGCCTCGGTAACAGAATCTTGACCGTAACAAAAAAGCTACCGAGTAACAATGCCCCGAACCGCGAACGCAAAACCCAGCACTGTCCGGTGTGGACATACCGGCGACGCTGCCGTGCACGGGGCCATACAGGCACGCCGATGAGCGGATGGCTCTCCATGCGGCGTGCGACGCACGGACCTCCGCCGCCGCGGAGTAGGCCGGGGCACCCGCGCTGCGCGCGATCGGCGGGTGGGGTAACGTCGCATTCGCCTGTCTTTCATATGCTGCCAAGGTCATTCACAGAGTTGGGGCGACGATGATTACTGGTGCCCATGCCATCATCTACAGCGAAGCGGCGGACGAGGTCCGGGCATTCATCCGTGACGTGCTCGAATTCCGTTCCGTTGACGCCGGCGGTGGCTGGTTGGTATTCGCGCTGCCGCCCGCGGAACTCGCGGTGCACCCCACCGAGGGTGAAGGGCAGCACGAGCTCTATCTTGTGTGCGACGACATCGACGCCACCATCGCGGAATTGACCGCCAAGGGCGTGAAGTTCAAGCCGGTCACCGAGCAGCGATGGGGTCGGCTGACCTCCATCAAACTGCCGGGTGGCAGCGAGCTGGGCCTGTACCAGCCGAGCCACGCCGTGGCTATCTAGCCGCTTCTCCGGTAGTACCTGGGCCTTTAGCTCCCTATAGCCGGGCTAAAGGCGACCCGCGATGCGTTCCATCCGGGCCGCCACCGCCGGGCAACCTCATGCCAGGCTGGATGTCACCCCGGCCTGCCGTTCGCCTCCCTGGCCGACGCCTCAAGACCCGAACACCGCTGGGGGCCTCGTCGCGGAACCGGTGGAGCGGATCTGTGCGCACGCCTGGACGCTCGCCGACGGCTTGACCGGGACCAATGGGTGGCGGAGCGGGGACGCATGTATTAGCGTCGATGAAATTGACGCCTCCGGGGAGAGGGCAGCCGGTGGAGAAGATCGACGCGTTCTGTCACACCATGCCGAGGCCATACCACGACCGCTTCTTCGCGCTCGAGTCGTCGCCCGCGGCGGCCAACATCCGCCGCCGAGTGTCCAAGATTCCGTCCTTGGTGGACATGGATGTGCGGTTCCGCCAGATGGACGAGTTCGGAGACTACCGGCAGATCATCAACATCGCGGCGCCACCCGTGGAGGACCTCGGCTCACCGCGAATCTCCCGCGAGATGGCGCGCGTCGGCAACGAGTCCCTCGCCGAGCTCGTCGCCCGGCACCCGGACCGGTTCGCGGGCTTCATGGCCGCCGTGCCGATGGACGACACGAATGCCGCGATCGTCGAGGCGGAGTACGCCTGCAAGCAGCTCGGCGCGCGAGGCGTGCAGATCTACACGCACGTGCACGGCCACCCGATGGACGAGGACCGCTTCGAGCCGTTCTACGCGAAGCTCGCCGAGCTGGACCGGCTCGTGCAGGTCCATCCGTGCCGCAACGCCGGCTGGCCGGACTATCCGACGGAGCAGCAATCGAAGTACGAGATCTGGTGGGTCTTCGGCTGGGAGTACGACCTGTCGGCGTTCATGTCGCGGATCGTCTTCGGCGGGGTGTTGGAGCGCTACCCGACGCTGAAATTCCTGATACACCACGGCGGCAGCATGATCCCCCACTTCTCCGGCCGCGTCGGGCCGGGCTGGGACCAGCTCGGCGAGCGCACACCGGACGACCAGCGGCACCTGGTGACGGGATACCCGCTGCGCAAACGGCCCATCGACTACTTCCGGA
>JAOPWF010000402.1 GCA_025965815.1 Mycobacterium sp. | reverse complement strand
CCGCCCGGAGGCGCGCTGGCCGGAAGCCAAGCAGTGGCTCGATGAGCGCGGCTATGACTCCACGCTGGACTACGTACGGGCGATGGCGATCCGGGTGCTGGAGGAGACCGGACTGCTGCCGCACCTGAATCCGGGAGTGATGAGTTGGACGGAGATGTCCCGGCTCAAGCCGGTGGCGCCGTCCATGGGCATGATGCTGGAGACGACCTCGCGGCGGCTCTTCGAGACGAAGGGCCTCGCGCACTACGGCAGCCCCGACAAAGACCCCGAGGTACGGCTGCGCACGCTGACCGACGCCGGCCGGCTGTCCATCCCGTTCACCACCGGCCTGCTGGTCGGCATCGGCGAGACGCTCACCGAGCGCGCCGAAACCGTGCACGCGATCCGTAAGTCGCACAAGGAATTCGGGCATGTTCAGGAAGTGATCGTGCAGAACTTCCGGGCGAAGGAACACACGGCGATGCAGTCGGTGCCCGATGCCGGCATCGAAGACTTCATCGCGACCATCGCCGTCGCCCGGCTGGTGCTCGGCCCCGGGATGCGCATCCAGGCGCCGCCGAATCTGGTGTCGCGCGACGAATGCCTGGCCCTGATCGGCGCCGGGGTCGACGACTGGGGTGGCGTTTCGCCGCTGACTCCCGATCACGTCAATCCCGAGCGGCCGTGGCCCGCTCTCGATGAGTTGGCCGCCGTCACCGCCGAGGCCGGTTACGACCTGGTGCAGCGGTTGACCGCCCAGCCCCGGTACGTGCTGGCCGGTGCGGCCTGGATCGACCCGCGGGTGCAGGGCCACGTGGCGGCGCTGGCCGACCCGGAGACCGGGCTTGCCCGCGACGTCAATCCGCACGGCATGCCGTGGCAGGAGCCCGACGAGGCGACCGAATCGATCGGGCGCACCGATCTGAACTCCGCGATCGACACCGAGGGCAGGCGCACGGACACGCGCAGCGACCTCGGTAGTGCCTTCGGCGACTGGGACAGCATTCGCGACAAGGTGCAGGAGCTTGCGGCGAGGGCACCGGAACGGATCGACACCGACGTGCTGGCGGCGCTGCGCTCGGCCGAGCGGGATCCGGCCGGCTGCACCGACGACGAGTACCTCGCCCTGGCCACCGCAGACGGGCCCGCGTTGGATGCGGTTGCCGCGCTGGCGAACTCGCTGCGCCGCGACACCGTCGGCGACGACGTCACGTTCGTCGTCAACCGAAACATCAACTTCACCAACATCTGCTACACCGGCTGCCGGTTCTGCGCATTCGCGCAACGCAAAGGCGACGCGGACGCGTTCTCGCTGTCAACCGGCGAGGTGGCCGACCGGGCGTGGGAGGCCTACGTCGCCGGCGCCACCGAGGTCTGCATGCAGGGCGGCATCGACCCCGAGCTGCCGGTCACCGGCTACGCGGACCTGGTGCGGGCGGTCAAGAAGCGGGTTCCGCAGATGCACGTGCACGCGTTCAGCCCGATGGAGATCGCCAACGGCGTGACCAAGAGCGGCATGAGCATTCGCGAGTGGCTGATCAGCCTGCGCGAGGCCGGGTTGGATACCATCCCGGGCACCGCCGCGGAGATCCTCGACGACGAAGTGCGCTGGGTACTGACGAAGGGCAAGCTGCCCACCTCGATGTGGATCGAGGTCGTCACCACCGCACACGAAGTCGGGCTGCGGTCGAGTTCGACGATGATGTACGGCCACGTCGACACTCCGCGGCACTGGGTCGGGCACATGAACGTGCTGCGCGACATCCAGGACCGCACCGGCGGGTTCACCGAGTTCGTTCCGCTGCCGTTCGTGCATCAGAGTTCACCGTTGTATCTGGCCGGGGCGTCGCGTCCCGGACCGACCCATCGCGACAACCGAGCGGTGCATGCCCTGGCGCGGATCATGTTGCACGGCAGGATCTCCCACATCCAGACCAGCTGGGTCAAGCTGGGCACCGACCGCACTCGGGTGATGCTCAACGGGGGTGCGAATGACCTCGGTGGGACTCTGATGGAGGAGACCATCTCACGGATGGCGGGCTCCGAATTCGGCTCGGCCAAGTCCGTTGCCGAACTCACCGAGATCGCCGAAGGCATTGGCCGGCCCGCTCGTCAGCGCACCACGACCTACGCCTCGCTTGCGGCTTAGAGCCGAGCCCGCAGCGCGCCCAGCACCGCACGCGTCGACGATCGACCGCCGATGGTGATTCGTACGCCCCCGTTGGTGTAGTGCCGCACCCGCACCCCACTCTCGTCGAACACCTCTTCCCACGGCCGGCGGGCCGCCGGCGCAAACAGGAAGTTCGCGTGTCCGTCGGTGCAGTAGATTCCCATCGACCGCATCCGCATCCCAAGGCTCCGGCGCTCGGACGTGATCAGTCGAATACGTTGCCGCAGCTGGGCTTCGGCATTGTACGACGCAGCAACCGCGACCAGGCTGGTGATGCCCATCCCGAACGGCAGCTGCATCCCCCAGAGCGTCTCGGCCAGTTCCCGCGATCCGAAGCCGTAACCGATCCGCAGACCGGCGAGACCGTAGGCCTTCGAGAAGGTCCGCAGCACAACCAGGTTCGGATAGCGGTGGACCAACGAGGCGGTGTCGAGCCGATACTCCGGGGCGACGAACTCCACATAGGCCTCGTCGAGCAGCACCACGGTGTCCGATGGCACCCGCCGCAGGAACCGCTCGATGTCGGCTGCGGGCGCGACGGTCCCGGTCGGGTTGTGTGGTCGGCAGATCACGACGATCCGTGCGTCGGATGCGGCGTCCGCCAGCGCGTCGAGTTCGTGGTGGCCGTGCTCGTCCAACGGGACCAGCACAGGCTCAAGCCGGCTCATCCGCGCGACTATCGGATAGCCGTCGAAAGTCGGCGCAGCCAACGCGATCCGATCACCTGGATCGGTCAGCCCGTGCAGGACTTGCAGCAGCACGCCCGTCGCCCCAGCGCCCAGGATGACCTGATTGGCGGGGACTCCGATCCTTCCGGCAATCAGCGAGCGGAGGGTCTCCGGCAGGAATTCCGGATAGCGGTTGGCGGCGTCGATCGACTCGATCAGTGCCGAGCGCACCGCGGGCAACGGCGGAAACGGATTCTCGTTGAGCGACAGTGCCATCGGATCGACCGCGGTCGGTAACGCACCGAGCATGGGGGCCATCATGGACTGAGCCTGCGTGATGGACCGTATGACCAGCGGCGGCGCCGGAGCTCTGCTGGAGAACATCGGAGACGTCGGCTGCAGCTCAGCGATTGTCATTCGGTCTGCCTCCCCATCGAACTGCCGCCGCTCCGGCGAAGTCGCCGGCGTGTGCGAAACCTGCCATCATGACGATGTCGTCCTTCTTGACCTGGCCGTCCCTGATGGCCGCGTCGAAGTTCATCGGAATGCCTACGCCGAAAAGGTTTCCGCATTCGTGGAAGGTGTCGCGGTGCTTCTCGCGCGGTATCTCCAGCGCCTCGTTCCAGTTGCGCAGGAACACCCGGTTGGGTTGGTTGGTGACCAGTAGGTCGAGGTCCTTGGACTTGACGCCGATCCGATCGCAGACCGCCAGGGCGACCTCAGGCACCATGCGGTTGCCCCGGGCCAGTACTTTGGTGATCCTGTTCGCGTTGAAGCTGACGTACCCCTCGCCGGTGCCGGCTTGCCACCACAACCGCGGCGGATCGGCCTCCAACGTCATGTCTCCTGCGTACTCGCCGTAGTAGCGGCATTCGACGTCGAGGATCGGGGATTCGTCGGAGACGGTGAGCAGCCCTACGGCCGCCCCGTCGCCGGGTACCGACGACTGCGCGAGCTTCCGGACCTGCACTTGGTCGAATGCCTTGCCGGCGCAGCACTGAGATAACGCAATCAGCGCGGTACGGCCGGCCCCCGAGGCCAGCAGTTGACGCGCCACCTTGATCATCAACACGAAGGCGGCACATCCGCCGTTGTGCACGTCGATGATCAACTCGGGGTTCATGCCGAGCCGGTGGGCGACCTCGCCGCCACTTCCCAGCATGGGCAGGTCTGGAAGTTGAGAGTGGGTGAGCAGGATGTCGACATCGGCCAGGACATCGGGACCGTGGCGCTCGAGCAGTCCTGCCGCCGCCCGCTCAACCATGTCGACATTCGATTCGTCCTTGGCGGCGTGGTGCCGGTACTCGGGAGCCCGGAACATCAGGTGTTCGCGGAGATCATCAGTCCCCGCGAAGTTGGCGTAATACTCTGCCGGAACACGGTTTTCCGGGAGGTAGGTGGAAACGTCGATCAGGCTCACGGCGGGTTTACTCATGACGCTGCTCATCTCATCCAGATCGGGGTGACGGGTAGGCCGTTGTGGTGGCGGTATTCGGCGATGGCTTTGAGGTTTTTGAGTTCGAGTTCGTGCCCGGCGCCGAACATGTCCCAGAAGTCGCCGACCCAGACCGGGCGCTGTTCGGGCGCGGTTTCGGG
>JAOPWF010000372.1 GCA_025965815.1 Mycobacterium sp. | reverse complement strand
AGTACATCGTCGCCGGCCCGGGTGCCGACAAGTTCGCCGGCACGCTGGAATTGGGTTATCAGATCGGTTTCCCGTGGTCACTCGGTGTGGGCATCAACTTCAGCTACACCACCCCGAACATCCTGCTCGATGACACCAACATCAACCCGCTGTCGGCCGGCTTCAACCCGCTCGGCAAGGTCATCACCCCGAACCTGTTCCCGGGTGTGTCGATCAGTTCTGACCTGGGTAACGGCCCGGGCATCCAGGAAGTCGCGACGTTCTCGGCCGATGTTTCCGGTCCCGCGGGTGGTGTGGCGGTCTCCAATGCGCACGGCACTGTCACCGGCGCGGCCGGCGGTGTGCTGCTGCGCCCGTTCGCCCGGCTCATCAGCAAGGACGGTGACAGCGTCACCACCTACGGCGAACCCTGGAACATGAACTGAGCGCGGCTTTCACTGCCACTGCAGCGAATCGGTGATCGTCCGCCACGGATCGACGTTGTCACTACCGGCCGGCCCGGACAGGGTAAGGACGACTTGGTGGCCGTTTCGCCAGTATTCGTACCGCTCGACCGCGTCATCGGCGGACTTGCCGGTGACAGGGTTCGGTGGCGAGGTCGCCTGATACGTGATCAGCATGACCGGGCCCGACTTGCGTTGGACCGCACTTACCGTCCCGGGACGGTAACCGGGTGTGGACGACGCGACCGCAGGCAATTCGTCAACGCTGATCGACTCGGTGTTAGGGGCGGCGGCGCGGTCGGACGTCTCGATGCGGATGGCGTTCGACTTGTCCGTGAACGTCGTGACGGAGCCGTTGGTCGTGCGCGCCCACCCTTCGGGCACCGAGACAGTGAAGAAACCACCGGGAGCGGTGAACGGGACAAATGCTTGAGTGTCGGGAATGTCACCGGCCGGGTTGTTCTCCGGTGATGCGGTAGCCGTAGCGCTGCTGCCAACCGATGAGCCTGGTCCGGCAGTGCCTCCGGTTCCGCACGCCACCAGTGCAATCGCTGTTGCCACGGTCGCTGCGACAACCGGAACAAGACGATGCAGGGAAGCCGTGGAACTTTCGCTCACCGGCCCAGTCTGTCGACGGTGCGCTGAGGAGACGCTGAGAGTTCGGCGCACAACGCCGCGGCTCTGGTCTACTGGCCAGGAGGGAAGGAGATGGCCGCAGTGCGAATATTGGTGGTCGAGGACGAGGTCCGCCTCGGTGAGATGATCCGCCGCGGATTGGTCGCCGAGGGATTCGTCGTCGATTTGGAACACCGCGGCGACCATGGGTTCGAAACCGCATGTGCCGACCAGTTCGACGCGATCGTGCTCGACATCATGCTGCCCGGCAAGCACGGCTATGACATCGTTCGGGACCTCCGTGCCCGCGGCGTATGGACGCCGATCCTGATGTTGTCCGCCAAAGACGGTGAGTACGACCTGGCCGACGCATTCGACCTGGGCGCCGACGACTACCTGATCAAGCCGTTTTCTTTCGTCGTGTTGCTGGCCCGGCTTAGGGCGCTGGTGCGGCGCGGTGCCCCAGAACGTCCGGTCGTGTTGACTGCCGGGGATCTCGAACTCGATCCCGCGCGCCACCGGGTCGCGCGCGCTGGAACGGAGGTGTCGCTGACTCCGCGGGAGTACGGCGTGCTGGAATTCTTGATGCGGCATCGCGGGACGGTGGTGACCAAGGCCGAGATCGTGCGATCCGTGTGGGATACGAACTACGACGGCGACGACAACATCGTCGAGGTCTACATCGGCTACCTCCGCCGCAAGATCGACTTACCCTTCTCCGGACACAGCATCGAGACGGTGCGTGGCGTCGGCTACCGCCTCAGCGACGAGCAGCGGTAACCGGACCTCGAAGCGTGTTCCGCCGCTGGGCGGCTCGCAGACTGTCACGGTGCCATGGTGGGCGGCGACGATCTCGGTGACGATGGCCAGGCCCAGGCCGGCACCACCCGACTCGCGCGCCCGGGGTGTGTCCAGGCGCACGAACCGATCGAAGACCCGGCTGCGCTCAGATAGCGGAATTCCGGGACCGTCGTCCTCGACCACCATTCGCGCCGCACCGTCAATCTCGTCGCATTCCAGGCGAACTTCGTTGTGCGCGTGGCGGATTGCGTTATCGACGAGGTTGCGGAGCAGCCGGGACAGTGCACGTGGGTCACCGCTGACCCGGATCGGAGTGACCGACGAACGGACCTTCAGATCGGTGATGGTGCGGACTCGGCTGGCTTCGGCATAGATGAGATCGTCGAGATCGACGTCCGTTTCGGGGTGCTTTCCTGAGTGTTCGTCGGCCCGGGCTAGCAGCAATAGGTCTTCGACCAACCGGCGCATCCGATGCGCCTCCGGCAGCAACGAGTCCTCGATCATCGGCCGGTCCAGTAGCTCCGGGCGGGTGTCGGCGAGTTCGAGCGCCGCAATGATGGTGGACAGCGGGCTCCGTAGTTCGTGCGACGCGTCGCTGACAAACCGACGTTGCGCGGTCTGGCCGGCCTCGAGTCGGTCGAGCATGTTGTTCATCGTGACGGCCAGTCGCGCGATCTCGTCGTCTGCGGCTGGCACCGGGATTCGTTCCGCCAGGTTTCCGCTCGTTGTCGACGCCACTCGTGCCCGGATTCGTTCGACGGGTCGCAATGCGGACCCGACGAGGCGGTAGGTGCCGAAGGCCACCACGGCCACCACGATCGGGCCTCCGATTGCGAGGAGCCCGGCGACGGTCATGACGACGTTCTCGACCGGATCGCGGTCCGCCCCGACCAGCACAGTTACCGGACCGACGGGCGAGGTGACGCCCTGGCCGGTGACCCAGAAATCGTTGTCCGGGTCGGGCTGCATGCGGCCGAGAAACGCGGTGGTGCCCGGCGCGATAGATCGCGACGACAATGGCGCACCGGGACTGCCCAGCGATTGGGCGACGACCTTGCCGTTCTGGTCGACGACCTGCACGACACCGACCTGGCTGTCGGTGGCCAGCAGCGACCGGTCCAGCTCCGCCGGTGCCTCGGTAGCCAGTTGTTCGGACACCTGGCCTGCGCGCGCCTCGGCGGCTGACCGTGCGGACGACTCCAGGGACCTGAACAGCAGCACCAGCAGCGCGGTACCGGCGAGCATCAGACACACGGTGACGACGGCCGTAGCGGCGACCGCTGTGCGGGTGCGAACGGTCCACTGGGACGGCGACGCAACTGCCCGCACAGTGGTCTTCATGGTCTCAGTGTGATCCAGTCATCGAGATCCTGGGCACGACGGTCGGCCAGACCGCGGCGGATGCACCGAATACGGACCTCCGCGCACTCTAGCTGAGAACGGCAGGAGAAGCTTCCGTGAGCAAAATTTGCTTTCTTGCCGTGTCCGACTGCCAGACGGTTGCTGGTGCGTGCCGTTCGCGTACTTCCATTCGCCCCCCGAAGGCGGTGGCGCAACCCGCGCTGGTGCATTGCGCGATCCATTCGCCTTGGGCGACGGCACCATCATCTGACGCTTGGAGATCGCACCTTCAGCTGCTGTTATTCATGATCGGCGCCGGTGATTACTTCTCATTTCAAAGATCGACTAATTGTGCGATCTGGTTTGCCGAGCCGCTCCGGCCGCAAGGGTGACGGCTGCGGCCCCGGATGACCCACAGTAGATTGCTTCAAGATCGAAAAGTTACTCCTTGACGTAAGTACAGCAAAGCCATATCGTGTGTTCACGCAAGACTCTGCTTGGTCAGGGGGTGCCAGATGACTGCGGTGAGTTATGTCTCTCAGGCACCTGCGTCATGCGTGGAGCGGATCACCTGTCTCGACGGTGAACGTGCAGAGGTGCCTGGCGGCCGAAGCCGAGCCGCACGCGCGCCCCCGCAGCGGACAAACCAGACTCGATGCGTCCTGTGCGAAAGCACCAATCGCCGTTGCGGAGGGCATCGCCGAATGGCATGCAGGCATACACGGCCGATGTCTAAGTATCTTGGGTCGGTCCGATATTGCCGACTTATCGATCGCGCAACACTTTGTATTTCATTCTCGCGTACTCCCGCGGTGAAACTCATGTCTGGGTTCGCCCGAGGACGTAAGGAGGGCGGATTAATGCCCGACCAGACAAGTCCTTCGCAGTCCTCGACGGAGCAAACCAAATTGGGCGGCCGTCATGGTCGGTCCGACAGATCCGCCCACCGCGCTATTGGTGCCGCTATCGTCGCAGGTGGACTGGCATTAAGTGTCTCGCTGTACCCACTACCGGATCAATTGCAGCTGTTCGAGCTGTACCCGCCCAAAGGAGCGTTGTCGGATTTCCCGAAGTTAATCGACGTTAAGAGCGCGAACCACAAGCTCGCGGCTATCACCGCGGATGGGTTGTCGGATTTCCCGAAATTGTTTGACTTCCTTAATACCAACTTCCAGGATTTCCCGACGACTGGGCTGCTGGACTTGGTGAAGGCGCTTGGGCTGCCCGCCTCGGCGACATCGCTTGACGTCCTGAAATCGCTTAAGTCTTTCCAGCACAGTTTCCCGGCTGCCTCGGGCGGCGGGGGTGGTGGGGGTGGCGGGTCGGCGGCTATCCCGGTGGATGTGTTGCCGGCCTTGCTGGTATGGCTGGAGTTCCTGCAGCAACACTTTCCGACTCTCGGATTGGCACATGTCCTGACGAATGTGCTGCCGGCCTTTGTGAAGTTGCTTGCCGTTGCCATCCCCAGCACGCCCACAGCGTCGGTTGCCACGATGTCAATTGCAGCAGCACCAGTCGCCCCAGCACCACCTCCCCCAGGACCAGTTGTGGTCGCGCGAATTCCCGGGCCCCCAGACCCTTCAGTCACCGCATTTTCCGGACCTGTCGACCCGCCAATGTCCACACTTTCGGCGACTGTCGACCCGCCAGTGTCCCCAGTTTCGGCGACTGTCGACCCGCCAGTGTCCACAGCTTCGGCAACTGTCGACCCGCCAGTGTCCACAGTTTCGGCAACTGTCGAGGCTTCAGTTTCTCCATCTACACAAGCACCAGATCCCACCCCGGTTCCGACGAAGATCAGCGTGCCCGACCCGAAACCGCCGAAGATCAGCCTGCCTGACCCGAAACTGCCGAAGATCAGCCTGCCTGACCTGAAACTGCCGAAGTCGAATGTTCCATCCCCCGGAGACCCATCGCCCGCGGGTGGCGCGTCTCCCGGAGGTACCCCGGGCGGATCGCCCCCCGGGGGCGGATCGACGCCATAGCCAACGGAGTGGGTCACATCTCGACAGGTTTCCCACGACGGCTAAGCCCGCTGCGATACCGGCAGGTCCATGTCGAACACCCGCGCATGCAGGATGGTGCGATTACGCAGGGCGGCCCGTACCGCGCGGTGCAGCCCGTCCTCGAGATAGACAACGCCTTTCCACTTCACCGCGTGCGGGAACAGGTCGCCGTAAAACGTGGAGTCCTCAGACAGCAGTCGGTCCAGCGCCAGCACAGTTGTCGTGGTGACCAACTCGTCGAGCCGGATCTGCCGTGGCGGTATCTGCGACCACTCTTTATAGGACAAGCCGTGGTCGGGGTAGGGCTTGCCCTCGCGGACACCTTTGAAGATCATCGGCCAGCTGTCCCCTGAGTTCTCCCCCCGGACGTCGGCGCCATCATGATCGAAAGGCTAGTCCCTATGCACGGGTCCGCCAGGCGAAGTGGTGCTCGGAAAGTATTGCCGCTGTAGATGCCCGTAAAATGGTGGCGAGCAGGAGGTGAACAGATGGGAAGTGCCGACGACCGTCGCTTCGAGGTGTTGCGCGCGATCGTCGCTGACTTCGTCGCGACCAAGGAGCCGATCGGCTCGAAGTCTCTTGTCGAGCGGCACAACCTCGGCGTGTCCAGCGCGACGGTGCGCAACGACATGGCTGTCCTGGAGGCGGAAGGTTACATCACCCAGCCGCACACCAGCTCGGGCCGGGTGCCCACCGAAAAGGGCTATCGCGAGTTCGTCGACCGACTCGACGACATCAAGCCACTGTCGTCGGCCGAGCGACGCGCCATCCTGACCTTCCTGGCGTCCGGCGTCGACCTGGACGACGTGCTGCGCCGGGCGGTCCGCCTGCTCGCGCAGCTGACCCGCCAGGTTGCGGTCGTCCAGTACCCCACCCTGTCCACATCGACGGTCAGGCACCTCGAAGTGGTGGCCCTGACGCCGGCGCGGCTGCTGATGGTGGTCATCACCGACTCCGGCCGGGTCGACCAGCGCATCGTCGAACTCGGCGATGTCATCGAGGAACATCAGCTATCCCAGCTGCGTGAAATGCTCGGTCAGGCGCTGGAGGGCAAGAAGCTGTCGGCGGCGTCGGTCGCCGTGGCGGATCTGGCCTGTCATCTCGACGGCAGCGGCGGTCTGGGCGATGCGGTCGGGCGTTCCGCGACGGTGCTGCTCGAATCGCTCGTCGAGCACAGCGAGGAGCGGTTGCTGCTCGGCGGCACCGCCAACCTCACCCGCAACACGGCCGATTTCGGCGGCTCGCTGCGGTCCGTCCTCGAGGCGCTCGAGGAGCAGGTGGTCGTGTTGCGCCTGCTCTCCGCCCAGCAGGAGGCCGGAAGGGTGACGGTGCGCATCGGTCACGAGACGGAGGCTGAGCAGATGGCGGGCACATCCGTGGTGAGCACCAGCTACGGCGCGACGGGCACCGTGTACGGCGGCATGGGGGTCCTCGGTCCCACCCGAATGGACTATCCGGGAACTATCGCTAATGTCGCTGCGGTTGCTCTCTATATAGGCGAAGTCTTAGGCAGCCGATAAAGCTGCCGTAAAGCCGCGTCAAGCGGCATGGAAAGGTCAGGCGTGGCACGCGATTATTACGGCCTGCTCGGGGTGAGCAGGGGCGCGAGTGATTCGGACATCAAGCGCGCCTATCGGAAGCTGGCGCGCGAGCTGCATCCCGACGTCAACCCCGACGAGGTCGCTCAGGCCAAGTTCAAGGAGATCAGCGCCGCCTACGAGGTGCTCAGCGATCCGGAGAAGCGCCGCATCGTCGACCTCGGCGGCGACCCGCTGGAGAACGCCGCGTCGTCGGCGAACGGGTTCGGCGGCGGCTTCGGGGGGCTGGGCGATGTGTTCGAGGCCTTCTTCGGTGGCGGCTCGGCCTCCCGCGGACCTGTCGGACGGGTACGTCCCGGCTCGGATTCACTGCTGCGGATGCGGCTGGACCTCACCGAATGCGCGACCGGCGTCACCAAGCAGGTCACCGTCGACACGGCCATCCTCTGCGACCTCTGCCAGGGCCGGGGCACCAACGGCAAGTCCACGCCGATCGCCTGCGACACCTGCGGGGGCCGCGGCGAGGTGCAGAGCGTTCAGCGCTCGCTGCTGGGACAGGTCATGACGTCGCGACCCTGCCCGACGTGCCGCGGGGTGGGCGAGGTCATCCCGGATCCCTGCCACCGCTGCGGCGGTGACGGACGGGTGCGCGCCCGTCGCGAGATCAGCGTCAAGATCCCAGCTGGTGTCGGCGACGGAATGCGGGTTCGGCTGGCCGCCCAGGGGGAAGTGGGCCCCGGCGGCGGACCGGCCGGCGACCTGTACGTCGAGGTTCACGAGCAGGCGCACGACATCTTCGTCCGCGACGGAGACGACCTGCACTTCACCGTCTCGGTGCCGATGGTCGACGCCGCGCTCGGCACCTCGATGACCGTCGAGGCCGTCCTGGACGGACCGACCGAGATCGCCATCGCACCGGGGACCCAGCCGGGGTCGGTGACGACGCTGCGTGGACACGGCATGCCGCATCTGCGCTCGGGCGTGCGCGGAGATCTGCACGCCCACGTCGATGTCGTGGTGCCGTCGCGTCTGGACAATCACGACAGCGAGCTGTTGCGGGAGCTGAAGAAACACCGCACCCGCGATGTTGCCGAGGTCCGATCCACACATGCCGCGGCAACCGGTGGGTTGTTCAGCCGGCTGCGCGAGACCTTCACCGGCCGCTGACCCGGCGCCATGGCGGTAGCGACGCTTTTTTACGTCGACGCGCTGCCCGAAGTCGGCGAGGTGGCGGTCGTCGACGGTGACGAGGGCTTCCACGCCGCCACCGTCCGCCGGATCCGGCCCGGTGAAGAGCTTGATCTCGGCGATGGCGCGGGCCTCTGCGCACACTGCGTGGTGGAGGACGCCGACCGGGGCGCGTTGCGCGCCCGGGTACTGAGCCGGTGGACGGTTGCCCCGCCGACGCCGCCCGTCACCGTCGTGCAGGCGCTGCCGAAGTCCGACCGCTCCGAGCTTGCGATCGAACTAGCCACCGAGGCGGGTGCCGACGGGTTCGTCGCGTGGCAGGCGGGGCGGTGTGTCGCGCGCTGGGACGGCAACCGCGCCGAGAAGGGTCTGCGCCGATGGCGCGCGGTGGCACGCTCCGCCGCCCGGCAGTCCCGGCGGCCGTACATCCCCGCGGTCGACGGCGTGGTGTCGACGGATGACCTGATTCGGCGGTTGCGCGCCGACGTGGCGTCTGGGGCGACTGTCCTGGCGCTGCACGAGTCCGCCACCCGGCGGCTCACCGAACTGCCGCTGGCCGAAGCGGATTCGCTGACGTTGATCGTCGGGCCCGAAGGCGGCATCGCGGACGAGGAGATCGCCAGGCTGACCGCCGCCGGCGCCACGGCGGTGAAACTTGGTCCGACGGTGTTGCGGACCTCGACGGCGGCTGCGGTAGCACTCGGTGCGCTCGGAGTCCTGACGCCGCGGTGGACGGTCTGACAAGAACGTGCATCGTCGACATGTCGTCAACCGGGATTAATCCCCGGTCAGCCAGTTGTTAACCATTGGGGACTGGCACCGCGCAGCGGTAGACTGGCCCTTCCGACAACCACCTTTACCCAGGAAAGCAGGCACTGGTAACCACGTGACGCCCCGCGAGACGAACGCTGCCTCGTCACCGGCCACACCCCCGTCGGTCCGCAGCAGCATCAATGTTCCGCCCGACCTCGTCGTGGGCCTGCTGGGTTCCGCCGACGAGAATCTGCGCGCCCTCGAGCGCACGCTGGCGGCTGACCTTCATGTGCGCGGCAACGCACTCACCCTTTCCGGCGAGCCGGCCGACGTGGCCCTGGCCGAGCGAGTGGTTTCCGAGCTGATCGCGATCGTGGCTGGTGGCCAGACGCTGACGCCAGAAGTCGTACGCCACAGCGTCGCCATGCTCACCGGCACCGGCAACGAATCGCCGGCCGAGGTACTGACGCTGGACATCCTGTCGCGTCGCGGCAAGACGATTCGGCCCAAGACGCTGAA
>JAOPWF010000352.1 GCA_025965815.1 Mycobacterium sp. | reverse complement strand
GCCTCCACCTCGAACCATCGCAGCTGGTCGAACGGGCGCAGCAGCCACGGCTGTTCGAAGTGCGGCCCGCGGCTGGCGCGGTTCCACACCTGCACCGTGCGACCGACGAACTGGTAGCCGCCCGGGCCCTCCATGCCGTAGATGCACAGGTACGCGCCGCCGATGCCGACCGCATTCTCCGGTGTCCAGGTGCGGGCGGGGTTGTACTTGGTGGTCACCAACCGGTGCCGCGGATCCAGGGGAGTGGCCACCGGCGCGCCCAGGTAGACGTCGCCGAGGCCGAGCACAAGGTACTCGGCGTCGAAGACGATGTCGTGCACGTGCGACACGTCGTCGAGGCCGTTGATGCGCCTGATGAACTCGATGTTCCACGGGCACCACGGCGCGTCGGCGCGCACGCCGTGGATGTAGCGCTGGATGGCCTCGTGGGTGGCCGGATCGTCCCAGGACAGCGGCAGGCTGACGGTGCGGCTCGGGACCACGAGTTGGTCGGACGCCGGAAGGTCGCTGTCGAGGCGGCCCATCAGGTCGGTCACCTCGGCCATCGACAGCACCGCCGGATCGAACTGCACCTGCAGTGAGCGCACGCCGGGTGTCAGCTCGGTGATGCCCGGGACGTCGCGCGCCCGCAGATGCTCGTAGAGCACATGGACCCGCGCCCGCATCGCCAGGTCCAGTGTCATCGGTCCGTACTCGACCAGCACGCCGCCGTCACCGGCCCGGCGCAGCGTCACATCCGTCCCGTCGACGGTGGCGAAACGGCTGAGCACGCCGTCGTCGTTGTCACTGGACGTCGAGATGACCAGCGGGAAGGACCCCCGCCGGTCGATGTCGATGGTCCGCAGTGACGGCGCACGGTCAGCGCGCACCGGGACGAACCGCACCGAGTCGCCCGGCGCCATCTGGCCCAGCTTCCAGCGGTCGCCGCCCACGACGGTGACGGGGCAGACGAAGCCGCCGAGGCTGGGCCCGTCTGGGCCGAGAAGGATCGGCGTGTCGCCCGTGAAGTCCAAAGTGCCTACGCAGTAGGCGGTGTCGTGAATGTTCGACGGATGCAGGCCGGCCTCGCCGCCATCGCTGCGGGCCCACTCTGGTTGGGGGCCGACCAGCCGGACGCCGGTGCGGTCGGAGTTGAAATGCACCGTGTAATCGGTGCCGACGAGTGCGTCGATGTCGTTGCGCGTGAAGAATTCCGGCGCGGCGTGCGGGCCCTCGGTGACCGCGAGCTCCCACCGGTTGCCGATGCTGGGCTGCTCGTCGATCGACGCCCGCGCCGGCCGGTCGCCGCCCGAGCAGGGATCGGTCCCGGCCGTCAGCAGGTCACCGGTGCGCAGCGGCCTGCCCTGGTGACCGCCGAACGCGCCGAGTGTGAAAGTGGCGGTGCTGCCGAGATAGTCGATCTCGGCGAGGCCGCCCGCGACCAGCAGGTAGCACCGCATACCGGGCCCGGTCAGCATGCCGACGTCCAGCACGGCCCCGGCGGGAACGGTGACCGACTGCCATTGCGGGACGACGGCCCCGTCCACTGTCACGGCGACGGCTGCGCCCGTGACGCAGATCCGCGTGTCGGCGTCGAACCGCAGGGCCGGGCCACCCCGGGTGCACTCCAGCCCGGCCATGCCCTCGGGATTACCCAGGACGCGGTTGCCGATCCGGAACGACAGGTCGTCCATCGGACCCGACGGCGGTACGCCGACGTGCCAGTACCCGATGCGCCCCGGCCAGTCCTGCACGGTGGTCAGCATGCCGGGGCGGAGCACCTCGATGGCCTGAGCCGCTCGGCCGGCGACAATCTGTTGCGTCATCGCGTCAGGTCGCCGAGATGACCATGCGGACGGGCGTCGGGTCAAAACCGTTGCACGGGTTGTTGATCTGCGGACAGTTCGACACCAGCACCAGCGTGTCGATATCGGCGCGCAGCGTGAGCGACTTGCCCGGTGCCGACAGCCCATCCACGATGCCCAGGGTGCCGTCGGCCTCGACCGGAACGTTCATGAACCAGTTGATGTTCGACACCATGTCCCGCTTGCCCAGACCCCATTTGGCGCCTTCGGCGAGGAAGTTCTCCGCGCACGCGTGCTGGTGGGCGGTGTGGTGCCCGTAGCGCAGCGTGTTGGACTCCTTCGAACAGGCGCCGGCGATGGTGTCGTGATTGCCGACCTCGTCGGCCACCACCGTCATCAGCGGTGTGCCGTCGGCCGTGCGCAACACCGCTCCGGTGGTCAGGAAGATGTTGCCGAGCGCGGCGACGGTGGCCTGCGCGCTGTAGCGCTGGGTGTGGTCGTCAGCGGAGTACAGCAGGCAGTCGACGGCCTGGTTGCCGTGCAGGTCGATGATCTGCAACTGCTGGCCGGCCTTCACGACTGCCGACCACGGGGCGCACGCCTGCACGACCTCGTCGCTGACCAGCCGGCCGGTCATGACCGTTGTCATTTGGCCTCCTTCCAGTTCTGTGCTGCGGCCCAAGCACTTTCGGTGTTGAACAGGGCACGCAGATACTCGGGTTCGTCGTTGACCGGCGTGGTGAGTTGGTCGCCGGCCCGCCAGGCCAGCACGTCCAGGCCGGTGACCGCGGGCGCGGGGTCCAGCGGGTGCGCGGCGTTGACCAGCGTGAGCACCACCGGCAGGTGGATCAGCAGATCCACGGCGCCGCCAGGGCCGGCCGAACCGGTGAAGCCCAGTGCCCCGTCCGTCCCGACGCGCACGCCGTTGAAGAAGGACACCGTCGGCGCGATGTCCCGGATGTCCAGCCCATGCTTGAGCGCGGCCAGCAGCATCAGGTTTCGCCCGGCGTCGGTCATCCCGCACAGCGTGTCGTGGTGGCCCGAGCTGTCGGCGACGACGGTGGCCAGCACTCTGCCCTGGTCGGACAGCAGGGGATGGCCCGCGCCCAGGTAGGCCTGCCACGGCACCTTCATCGTGTCGGCGACGTTGAGGCGTTCCCACGGCGCGTCGGCCCGGAACAGCAGCAGGTGGGCGCAGGCGCCGCCGTCGGGGTCGATCAGGCGCAGCCGGGTGCCGCGGCCCAGAACCTTGGTGGTGTACGACCCGGCGGGCACGGCCTCGGCCCACAACAGCCGCGAGGGCTCAATGTCCCCGGGAGTTGCCGGGATCCGCATGTTGGCGGTCTGCGCCTGCGAGCGGGCGTGCGCGCGGGCGCCTTCGGTCGAGTCGGTACTCGACTCCGCGTGAGTCGAGGGAGTGCTCATGTCGATGTCTCCTGTCCGGCCAGTGCCCATTTTCTATCAAGTGAAAGTTTTGTTGACCGGGGTTCCGGGTCGGTGTCGCGGTTGTTACGAGTGCGTTGACTCTATTTCTATCAAATGACAGGAAACATGCAGGGCACCGAGCGCGCCGGGGCGCACACGGTGGGGTGCAAGAATGTGGCCATGCACAGCGACGGCCGAGGGCGTCCGAGGCTCGAGCAGTCCCGGCGGCCGGGAAAGACCGCTCGCGAGGAGATTCTTGACGCCGCCGCCGAGCTGTTCACCAGCCTGGGCTACGCGAGCACGTCGACCCGGCGCATCGCCGAGGCGGTCGGTGTCCGGCAGGCGTCGCTGTATCACCACTTCGCCACCAAGGACGACATTCTCGACGCCCTGCTCGCCGGCACCGTAGACGCTCCGCTGATGCTGGCCGACGAACTACTTCGCGAGCGGGGGCCTGCCGCGCCGCGTCTGCACGCGCTGGTCGTCAGCGACGTGACACAGCTGTGCGCCAGCCGGTGGAACCTCGGCGCGCTCTACCTCCTGCCGGAGCTGCGCGTCGACCGGTTCGAGCCGTTCCGGCTGCGCCGCGATCAGTTGCGGGCGCACTACCGAAGGCTGGCCGCCGACGTGATCGCCCAAACTGACGGACCTGCCGAGGCCGACGATCTGCCGTTCCGGCTGGTCGAATCGGTGATCAACGGCCGCTCCGACGACAGCGGCTGCCCACCCGACCAGCCCTGGATCATCGCCGACGGGGCCCTGCGCACCCTCGGCTGGGACGGAGACTTCGACCGGATGCGCAAACTGACCAGTGGGCGGCTGCGCCTCGAACCGGTCAGCACGGTGACCCGTTAAATGGGCGACTTCGAGACGCTGGACTTCCAGCAGTCCGGAACCATCGCCCGCATCACGCTGAACCGGCCCGACGCCGCGAACGGCATGAACGACATCATGACCCGTGAGCTGGCCGCGGCCGCGATGCGATGCGACACCGCCTCGACCAAAGTTGTCCTTCTGACCGGCTCCGGCCGATTCTTCTGCGCCGGAGGCCATTTGAAGGCGATGGCGTCGGCGCCGGACCCCGGCCGCTACGTCAAGGGGATCGCCGATGACCTGCACCGGGCGATCTCGAAGTTCGCCCGGATGGATGCGGTGCTCATCGTGGCCGTGAACGGCGTCGCTGCCGGTGCGG
>JAOPWF010000331.1 GCA_025965815.1 Mycobacterium sp. | reverse complement strand
GCAAGATTCATCGGCCCTCCACACATTGTGAGCCAGCACCGTCGGTCGCCAAAAAGGCGGTGGAGATCCAGTGGATCTCGGTTGCTCAGCTATCATACGTCCCCCTTAACCCAGCGCTGTTCGGTATGCCTCGACGGTTAGCCGTGCGATCGCCTCCGGCCGGAACCGGCTTTGCGCCACCTCATGCCCGCGCCAGCCCATCCGAAGGCACAGGCCTTGGTCATTCAGCAGCATGACCAGCCGGTCGGCCAGAGTGCCTTCGTCCCCAGACTCAACCAAGAATCCAGTCTCGCCGTCGTGCACCATCTCCGGCACACCACCGACGCGGGTAGCGACCACCGGCTTTCCTGCGGCCATGGCTTGAGCGATTACGGTGGGCGCGTTTTCCTGTTGTGAGAACAGCACGACAGCGCGCGCTGCGGCGATTTCACGACGCAGCCGCTCGTTGTCGACCAGATCGATGATGTCAACGCTTTCGGTCAAGCCCAGACTCGCCACCTCGCCCCGAACGGTTTGCGCGTAATCAGGATCGGGCTGCGGGCCGACCATCACCAGGCGGGCCCCGGGCACCGCCCTGCATACTTTCGCAAATGCATTGACCAGGCCCACCGGGTTCTTGAGTGGCCTGAGCACACCGGCGAACAGCAGTCGCGGCTCGGTAGCCTCCGACGGCGCCAGTGCGAAAAACTCGGCTGCGGTCGGATTTGCGATGCTCACTCGTGTGCCCCGGATTAGGCCGGCGAATTCCTCGGCGTCGTACTTCGAGATCGAGATGACGACTTTGGCGCGATGGAGCACCTGCCGGGTCAGCCTGTCCGTCAACCTGATTCGCAGCTTCTCGCGGTAACTGGGATTAGCGGACAGCCTCATTTCGGTGGCAATCATCCCGTGCACTGTCACCACGCAGTTGCGGCTGCAGCGGACCGCGATATCGCCGTTCGCACCGATTTCGTGGCCGTGCACGACGTCGGGCTTCAACTCCGCGACGAGCTTGCGAGCCCTGCGGACGTTCAGGAACGAGCGCGTTGTGGTGATTAACCGCTTCTGGCCACGCAAGTAGTAGACCTCGACCTTCGGCCCCTCGCGTCGGTAATCGGTCGATGCGTCACCGTGATGAAATCGAAGCACCGTGACACGGTCGATGTCGTCGCGCTCCGCCAGTGCCGGGACGAGTGTGCTGGTCACCGACTCAATTCCGCCGTGCACGACACCCGGCTCGAGCGGATACGGCCCAATCATCAGCACTTTCACACCCACACCGATTCCTAACTCACACCTGGCGACGTCAGACCACGAATCCTGACCAGCGCGCGGTGAACGACGTCACGGATCGACCGATACCGAGTCGGTGAGACAAGACGCAGCACGCACAGGTAGGCGAGCGCGAACAGCAGGCACTCTCCGACGACCGATGCCAGACCCAGCGGCTCAATGCTCTGATCGGATCTGACGAAGAGACGCTCCAGCGGGAACACGAGTGCGAAAGCGAGCAATGCTGACAACGTGGACGGGGCTAGGCAAGCAAAGATATCGCGGAACGACGCGCGCACCACTGAGCGGGCGAGTTCGATGCTGAGGCAGCCGACGGCCAGATCCGTGACCGACATCGCGATGCCGACTCCGACAAGGCCGAATGGCAAGAGCAGCACAACGAGTCCCACACCAAGTCCCAGGAGTAGGGCGGTGATCCAGTTCAGAAGCGATGAGCGGCCGGCACCCTTGATCGCTTCCCAAGCCACCGAGATAAGCGCAGTGCCCAGCCCGACTCCCGCCATCGCCGCGGTGGCGGCCCCGGCGGAGCGCCATTCCTCGCCGAGCAGCAGCACCACAACCGGCTGGCCGACGATAACCATCAGGGCTCCGGCGGGAAGAGCAAGAAACCAAATCCAGCCGAGCGCGCGTATGAACGCTCCTCTGAACCGTGCGCCGTCGCCGGAAATACGCGCGAACGCGGGAAACAGCACGTACCCACAGGTCTGGATGATCGCCATCGCAGGCATCCACGCAATCCGGATCCCGTAACGGTATTGGCCCAAATCCGATGTTCCGAGACTACGACCGACGAGCACCTGCTCGACCATTTCGCGCGCACGTTGGCCGACGGTGCCGATGAGCACGGGCAACGAGAACCGTGCCAGCTCACGCCAGATCCGGAATGAAAAGCGGCCCTGGAACGGGCGCCATTTCGCGATCCACCAGCTCAGCACTAACCCTGTGATCGCTGACGCGTACGAACCGATGACCATCGCCCACGCGCCATATCCGAACACCGCGAACGCAATCGATACACTTGCAAACGCGATCTTTACTGCAGGATCGATGATTATCCGCTGTTGGAACTGAAATGCGCGCTGCAGGAGCCCGCCGGGAACGGTTGAACACGAATGCAGCAGCAGCAGCCCTGACGTCGCCGCCGTGATCAGCCCAACCCGAGAATCATGGAACAGCGCGCCGATCAGCGGTGAGGCGGCCAACACCGAAGTCCCTAGCAGGAGACCGCTGAAAAAGGTTACGACCAGCACCGTGTTGGCGGCGTCCTCGATGTCGTGCTCACGCTGCACGAGTGCCTGCGACATGGCGCTCTGGGCGAACTCCATGAGGAAACCAAACGCCACCGATCCGGCCGCGAAGACCCCGACCTCTGCAGGTCCGAGTAGCCGGCCCAGCGCAATCGTCTGGACAACGACCACGACCTGGCTGATGATCAGGCCGATCGCGGCCATCGCCGCACCGCGCTTCAGCAGACCAGCGAGACCACCGTCCGCGGCGTCAGGCCCGATAGCCGTCATCGGGAGCGACCGCCGGTGATGCAAAACCCGTCCCGGCGCAATGCGTTCTGGGCGCGGTTCCTGGCCGGATGAATCAATCCGAGCATCCGGGGACTGATCCGAAGCGCCCCGATAACCGCCGCGGAACGCAGGGTGTCCTTGTGGCGAGGCGTCGCTGCCTGCCGCCGGAGCACCATTGCCATCACCGTCGAGCAGCCCCCTCTGGCCCTGCGCAGGGGGTCTTCTTTATCAGCGCCATCGCATCTTCGCCCAGGTAGGGCGGGAATGGTCATGCGTCATCAACACAGATACCGCCAACCTGCGTTCTCCCACTGCGTACGGTCGAAGCAATTGCGACCACGCGTACAACTTAACTGAGTTCGACCTGAACCACTCCCGTTTGGGACGGAATCCGCGGATGTGCCCGATCATCCGGAAGCGCCCGTGGACAACAGAATGGGCTCCTCGACTGGGTCTTCGTAGACAAGTCGCATCAAGCCGGATCTGCGGTCGTAGGAGCCCAGCAAGTTCTTGACAACGGCCGCGAAATTGGCTCCGCGAACGGGGTTATTCATGAAGACTGTGACCTCATCCGGAATCTCGTACTCGACCGGGTCGGCGTTGATGAGCACAACGTCCTTACGCCGCAACTTGTCCCTGCAGCGGTCGAGGTCGTCCTGCGCGATGTCACCCAGCCGGGTCGACAGCTCGACACCGATCACACGTCGAAACGGGTATGCGGCGGCCAGCAGCACCGCCCGACCCATGCCAGAGCGGATGTCGAGGAAAACGTCATCCGCAGTGACAGTGCTCGGGGACAAGATCCGTCGCAGCTTGAGCCACCCGACAGGCTCATAGCGCTCGCGGCCATTGGCCGCGATCCCGAGCTCGTCGAGTCCGACTCTGCCGGAGGTCCGTACCCGCAGCCTCCGCTCGAAGGGCAGGTAGGTGATTCCGTCGCGGAGCTAGCGGTACGGCGGCCGGATCACCGATTCGAACAGGCGGCGAAGCATGTTGTGCTTACGGGGC
>JAOPWF010000322.1 GCA_025965815.1 Mycobacterium sp. | reverse complement strand
CTACATCGGCGGCGACTCCGATGCCACCGTCAAACGAGTGATCCGCCATGACGCGGGTTGGATATCCAACCCTCTGCCCGTCGAGGCACTGACCAAACGCATCGACCAGATGCGAGACGGCGCCGGACGCGATGTACCGCTGGCGATGTTCGGCACGCCCAATAAACCTGACTACTGGCGCGCCGCCGAAGACCTCGGTTTCGGCCAGCTAGCGCTAGCGCTTCTGTTGCCCACCCTGCCGCTCGCCGAATCGCTTCGAGTGCTTGACGAATACTCCGCACTCGTCGACCGGTATCGCGGCTAGCGCCGTGCCGACACCTACCCGTGCATGTCCAGAGGTCGCGCTCTACGCCTAAAACAGGCTGCATGGTGAGCCCTGACCTACTCGATGCGAACGAGTCGACTTGGGCGTTTGCGACGGTTGACTGCGTTGGCAGTGACAGAAATTCGCAGTTCAAGAGGTTGGAGCCGCATCCGACGGCCCAGTATCGAAAGAGGTAGTCCCCTCGGCGTCCGCCGCCTTCTTCGCATCCGCCAAGGCACTGGCTCCGCCGACGCGTCCTGGTCGTGAACACCCATCCCACCGATCTGCCAACGTCGCTGGCCGACTTCACCGACCGGTAGTCCAGGGCCCGACGGGGCTACTCGGCCGGCAGGGACAAACGGCCTAGCCGCTCGGTGAGCTGGGCAACCAGCCCGTCAACCTCGTCCGACGCCGGCAGCCGGTCTCCTGCGACCGAGCTTTGCAGGTCGTAGATGGCGACCGCAATCGAACCACGGTGGGCCAGCGCCCGCTCGGGAGAGGCACTCTGTCCGGACAGGTCGCGGTCAACGAGGGATAGGGCTTCGGCAAACGTGCCGAGCGCCTCCGCCATCTGACCAGCGGCCAGCGAGTTCACTCCGAGGTCGAACAGGGCGGACAGCTCGTCGAAGCCAAGTGCGACGGCCTTGGACAGGCAGCCCGCCGCTCGCGCGTGCTCGCCTAGACACATAAGCGACCACCCGAGAAGGTGTAGCCCCTGCGCGTCGTCGTCCGCAATGAGATCGGCCCGCTCGGCCACCCAGGTGTATTCCCGCATCGCCTCGGCCGTTCGGCCAACCCACCAAAGCGTGTTGCCTAGTTGCTTGTGGTTCCAGCTGTTCTCTGGGCTGAGTCGCAAGGCCTCGGCGGCGGCCTCCACGCACTCCTCGCGATCTCCGATTATCGGCAGCACCCAGCTGAGGAGCTGGTAGGACGCTGGGCTGCCGGGGTCGAGCTCCCGCGCCTGCCGCGCGGAGGCGATCGCGTCGGGCCAAGCTGCCAGCTTCGCCAGCCTCCAGCCGTGGTCAACGAGCAGCTGCCCGGTCGGGTTCCGGTCGAGGGCAGCCCGAATCGTCTTGAGGGCGCTCCACGGTCTGCCCTGGTTGTCCAGCGCCTTGGCAAGATCGATGGCCGCGTCCGCCGAATCTGGGTCTGCGGCCAGCGCCCGCTCGAATTGCGCTGCGGCCTCGTCGATTCGACCGAGCTCGAGCAACATGCGCCCGAAGACTCGCAAGGCCATCACGTGCGTAGGCTGGTCTCGAAGCACCTGCTCGATGACCGGAAGGCCGTCACTTAGCTGACCCGCCAGCCGCAGCGTGTCCGCGTACCCGATTTGGAATTCGACATCCTCCGGCGCGACCGCGATCGCTTTCCGCCACGCCGCAAGGGCGTTATCCACCCGGCCAAGGTCCAATTGCACTAGAAGATAGCGTTCCAGCGCGAACTGATAACTCGGCGCCTCGGTGAGCGCCGCCCGAAGGTCTGTCTCGGCCGATTCGACGTCGCCGAGCGTGTAGCGGACGGCGCCGCGGCTGGCCAGCGCATACGCGTCGCCGGGCGCGAGTTCCAGCGCCTCAGTTAGGGCGGCGTCGGCTTTGCCGAGCTCGTCGAGCATCCGGTATGACTCGCCCAGCCTCGATAACCGGTAGGCCTCGTCCTTTTTCGTGAGTTGCCCTTGCTTCCTGAGTAGCGCTTGCTGCAGAGCTTCGACCGACTCGGCATACCTGTCGAGTGCGTAGAGCGCCTCGCCCTTGGTCAGCAGGGCATTGCCGGACCTGTCGTCGAGTCGAATGGCCTCGTCGACCGCCTCGAGCGCGGCCTCGTGGTCACCCTTGAGATGCCAAATGCGGCCCAGATCGGCGAGTGCGAAGGCGTCCACGTCGGCGCCGGACACCTCCCGCAGCCATCTGGCCTTGCTAAGCAGCCGTTCGGCGTCATCCAGTTCATCTCGTTCGCCGTGCAGCTGGCCCAGCAGGGTTGTGGAGTCGACATCGTCCGGATCGAGTTCGATCGCTCGCGTAAGCGCCGCAACGGCAGCCGACATGTGCTGGTCGTCGACATGGTCGTCGACCAAGGCAAGGTCGCGGTGTAACTGGCCGAGATGGGCGTGCACGCTGGCGTTGTCTGGCTGCTCGGCGGCGGCGCGCTCGGCGGCGGCGACCGCTTCCGGCAGCCTGCCCAGGGCGACGAGCCCCCGTGCCCTGAGATCCTCCAAGCCGCCGCCTGGCCCGAATCGGTTGGCGGCCGCGTCGAGTACCTCGATGGCGTCCTGTGGCCGGTCAAGCAAGAGCAGCGCCCGAGCCCGCTGGTATTCCAAGTCGCGGTCCGGAGGGCACCGGTGGGCGGCGGCCTCGATCACATCGATTGCCTCAGCGGCGCGGTCGCTAGCGAGCAGGACTTGAGTGAGCGCGACCGCGCTGTCGACATCATCCGGCTCCAGATCGACCAGCTGGCGGGCGAACTCCTCCGCCTGCTGGACGTTCCTTTCAGCTCCCGGGCGCATCAGCGCGACGACGAGACTGTTGAGAGCGAGTGCGTTCGGCTCTCGCTCCACACTCTCGCGCAGCGATGTGATGCCCTCGGCGATCCGGCCGAGGTGGGTCAGAATCGCTCCGCGGAGGCCAAGCGCGTATGCGTCATTGGGCAGGGCGGCGAGTGCTCGGTCAACCGCATCGAGCGCGCGCTGAAGATCCCCGCGCACCGCCATTCTCTGGCCCAACCAAAGCCAAGGCGCTCGGGACGGTTCGAGGGCCTCAATCGCGGCCACGTCGGCTGCCGCCGCCTCGAAATCAGCTGCGGCGGCGGCCAGTTCGGCGCGGGCCAGTCGCAGGTCCAGGTCATCGGGGTTCTGCTCGATTCCCTCGGCGAGCACGCGCATCGCCTCGTCGGTCTGACCCGTCGCAGCCAAGGCGTTGGCCAGAAGTGCTTGGATAGGCGCACTTTCGGGCAGAAGCTGCTGGGCAGCCCGGAGTGCGGCCAGTGCCTCGTCGTGCTGGCCGAGCCCCCCCATCGCCATGCCCAGGTAGGCGTGCGCTACGGGGTCGGAGCGATCGATCTGGGCCAACTCGCGCGCACTGGTCGCGGCGTCGGCAAAGCGGTCCATTCCAAGGAGCGCCTCGACGCGCACCACCCTTATCTGATAGTCGTCCGGGTCGACCGCCAGGACCTTGGTTGCTATCTCTTCCGCCTCGGCGAAACGGCCAAGTCGCGACAGGGAATTGGCCGCGCCGCGCTTGGCGTCGAGAGAGGGTGACAGTCGGTCGGCGGCGAGGTAGGCCACCAGCGCGTCTTCGACCCGGCCGGCATCCTTGATCTTCTCCGCGACGGTCAACCAGAGCGTCGCGGCATCATCGGCAGGGGCAGTGTTCTCGGCGATCATGGCGAGTCCACGCCAGGCGCGCCAATCGCCCGGCTCACGCTGCACGACGTCCCTCAGCAGGTTTTCTGCTTCGGTGAGCTGACCGTCGCCGAGCAGGTAGAGCCCCAGGAACCGCCGTACAAGGGCCGTGTCGTTGCCTAGCTTGATGGCTTGTCGCAACGGGGCGCCGCCATTGGGCGCGCCGGTCATCACCATGGCGACGCCGAGATCTGCCACATGGTCGCCACTCATCCACACGACGTCGTTCGCGTCCTGAAGCAGACCGATTGCAGTGCTGAATGCCGCCTCGGCGCCATCGGGGTCGCCCGCGGCGTCGGCGACATGGCCGATCAACACATGCGCCGAGCCGCCGATGGCGACCGCTTCTGGGCGGGGCGCAAGCTCGTCCGCAGCCTCGATCACCTTGCGGGCAAGTTCAAACGCCTTCGCCAGGTCGCCAGCGCGATGCGCCCGGCGGGCCTTTTCCAGGCGTCTGCGCAGCCGCGCCAGCGGAGATTCGTTGGCTGAGTTGCGCACCGAGGCAATCTTGTCCACCGGTCGGCCCTTGTCACCGATCGCGAGCTCGATGTGTGATTTCCCGTCGTGTCCGCTGCTAGCCACCGAAGCCGCCTGCCTCCGTAGGTCGGGCCTGCCGTTGCAGGGTGTGGGTGGCCGCCGGGCCGGCCGATCGGCCATGCCGAACGGTGGAGGCCAGGTCGTCTGCGGTGAGACCGGCCACGGTCGCGGGATCGGTCAACCGAAGGTGCCAGATGGCATTCAGCTGGTCTCGCACCAGCGCATGTCGTCGTCCAGGATCGACGTGAGCCTTGGTTGTCACGCCGTCGGTTGCGCCATGCCACCGAGCGGGGTCGTAGGGGGCTGGCCGTGTGCCCTTCGCGAGCCGGTCCGACACCACGCGCGATGCGAAGTCGGTGAACAATACGACGTCGTCTTCGGACACGGTCGCGCCACCGGCCGCAACGGACCACCAGTCGCTCAGCCGCTTGACGTGTGCACCGAACGCGGGGTCGTCGCGACTGTAGGAGTCCAGTGTGGCCAGGATGACCGTGGCGCGATCGGCCGCGGATGGGCTGTCCTCGGTCCGCCGGGTTTTGCGGGGGTGTAGATGCAGAAGGAGGGCGGCGTAGCCATAGGCCAGGCCGACCATGCAGGTTGCGTACACTTCGGCGAACATTTGCTTGGCGAACGCTGCCGATGGGAACGTCGTGGGATGGTTGGCGCGAAAGTCGTCGATGATCGACTCTCCGATGCTGCTGCTCCGGGACAGTCCGGCGTGGTAGCCGGCGAGCGGAACATCCCACACGGTCCATTCGGGAAATTGAAATTTCGCCAGACTGGCCAGTTTGGTTGGCAAATCGCCGTGGCGGGCCGGCACGGCGAGACCGCCGACGACGAGTTCCTTGAATACTCGATCGGCGAGGGTTGCCACGCCATCGTCGAGCCGATAGTCGCGCAGCGCGACACCGCTGAGAAAATCCACGTAGTCGGTGAACAACGGCTCGCACTCGTCGATGAGTTTGTCGAACTTGTTCCAGGCGGCCACTTGATCTATGTCCGAGTCGAGCGTGTTGATGACGGCTTGGATTTTGGTGATCATGTCGAGGCTGTAGAACAGGCTGTCCTCGATCTTCTGGTGTTCTGACTGCATGATGCTGTCGAGGTCTCGCATGCGTTCTCCGACGACCGCCGCGGCCCCGGCCGCAGTCCCCAGTCGGTTGTATGCCTCGCTGAGATCCTTTTGGAGCTCATCCAGCCGGTGCGTGACCTCGTCGTCGCTGCTGAGGTCGCTGATCAGCAGGTCGACCTTGGACCGTGCACTCGCCAACGACTGGCCGATGGTGCCGTCACCGCCCAGTTTGACCACCTCGCTCACCGTGGTCAGCTGGTCGCCCCTCGTCGTCGCTCTGCTCAGCATTTTGCCAACCAGCGCGACGTCTTCTTTCAACTCCTCGAGGCGGATGATCAGCAACTCATCCCTGGCCATCGTCCTCCTCAGTGGGTGCTGGCCTCGCACCAGCGCAGCGCATTGCGGCTCACGATGGTGAGGTCGTTGTCGTTGGCGGAGAGGTTGTTCGCCCGCCATCGCCAGGCAGCGTCTAGCACCTGGGTGATCGTCGCCCCTTCCGGTAGCGCTGGGTCGTCTCGCGAAGTCAGGTCCCGTGAAAGGTCATACGCGCGTCCGAACCGGAATCGCAGCCGCGCCGGTGCATGCCTTACCAGGAGGTCGACGAGCTCCGCCGCGCGCTCGGGCAGTGCCCGCAGCTCGGGTTGGGTCGGTGGGTCGGCAGAGCCGGCAGACTCGGCGGTCAGCGCCGACCACAACGGTTCGACATTCAGGTCGGCCATCTGTGCGAAAGCCCCGGCCGTGACGTCCTTGGGATCGATCGCGCTCATCGCGCGCAGCGCGCCGAGCATGATGTGCACCCTGGCCGGCCAGGAGGGGTGCGTTTGGTCGTGGTCATGAAAACCCTGGTCCGGTCGCGCCTGCTGGATGATCACGCAGGTCGGGTAAGCAGCTCCCAGCACGTACGTCGCGAAGACGTCGGCGAACAGTTCGTGGAGGTGCCGGTGCTCCCGGGCGTCGCGCGCATCTTCCAAATACGTTTTGACCGGCAACATGGCGAAGGCGTTCGGATTGACGTCGCGCAGGTTGCGGGCGACGTGGTGGCCGAGCTCGTGCACCAGAATCGGTAGTCGCCACACGGATGCGTCCTGATGGCGCATTCGAATCATGCTGAACGTGTGCTCGATGAGCTCGGCCTCACCGATCGAAAGCAACACCCGCCTTTCCACCCCAGCGCGACGAGCGATGTCGTTCAACATCCAGTGCGCGACGGCGCCGACACCGTTGTCCAGGCCGGCCTGGCGATACAGCACCGCGTACAAATAGTCCTGCACCTCGGTGACGACCGGGCGGATCTTGGAATCAAGAATCTCGCGCAGTGTGGTGGTGTCCATGGCTTCGCGGTCAATCTGTCTGACGCAGTTGGCGATCTGCTGTTCGAATCGGTCCTTTATCTCTTGCGTTGCCTCCTCAGGCGCGATGTTCAACCCCGACAACAAACTGCGCAGGTTCGCCAGCTCCTGATCCTTGCGGGCCCGGAATACGGCGTCGGGGGTCGCCGCGACGCGAGTCATTCGGTGGCGTCCGCGATGGTGATTCGCACACCCCGCACGATGCCTACCGTGGTGCCGGTGTCCAGGAAATCAAGACTGATCGCGACGACGGCAACGAGGAGCACCGCATGTGCGCCCGCAGTGACTGCGGGAATCTGGGGAGCGAACGTGCTCAGCAGACCACTGGACTTATGTAGCAGGTTGAGCGCGTTGGCCATCCTGGACGCGGCGGCCATGTACCTGCCGTACTGCTCGGACAGGGCACCTAGGGAACCTGTCGCTTTGTCGAGTTTGGCCTTGTCGAGTCCGACCCGGCTCAATCGGGCACTCACACCACGGTTGATGCCGTCTATATCGAGCACCGTGCCGAACACCGCAACGGCGGGCTGCTGTTCGTCGAGTCGGGTGAGGAGCGCCTGTACGCGGTCCCTGACCGCGGGGATGAAAGTCGACGGGATGAGGTTCGCGAGCCGGTCGAGTGCAGCGACCATCAATCGGAGCGCCAGCTTGGCCAGCCGGCCAAGCTGGTCTCCCAGCCCCTCTAGATTCAATGTGGCCTTGATCGTGTCCCAGGTGCTCTGGATGAAGGGGATCATTTCGGGTAGCGACTTCAGCACCCGCTCGCAGAGCTTGGCGCCTATCGTCGCGATGTTCTCGACGGTCGTTTCCGTCGCGGCCCGAAGACCTTTGATGGCGGCTGCCAGATCGACCGAAGCGGCTCGCGCCGAATCGAAACGCTGCCCGGCCGCCGGCGCCACCAACCGCTGCACGGCGTTGTTGGTGGTGACGAGATCACCGAGCGCCGCGTCCAGGTCGACGTCCAGCGCACCGTCAAGGGAGTCAGCGGCCAGCGCCACGCCGGCCATGCTCAACTGGCTGGCGGCGACGATGAGCTCGTCCTCGGGCGAATCGGCTTCTTGCTCACCCACGGAATCGAAGCCCTGGGTGCCCACTGCTCCGAAGATGGCCAGACTCTGCTCGAGTCGGTCGGCAAGAAGGTCGGTGGCGAAGCTGACGCGGTCGGGGTCTGCCCGCCCGTCCTGCAATCTGCGTCCGGCCGCCAAGACCCGATCGGTCGACTCCGCGACGGCGACCAGAGTCCCGATACTCATCGGGATCCCCCTCCCAACTGGTGCACGTAGTGATTGTTCCGCAAATTAGGAGCGGTCACACGACATTTCGAGCAATCAGCCAACGTCGCCGCACTGCGACGAGTCGCTGGCTCGCCTTCCGACTTCCAACGGTAGGAGCGAGGCAACGTCAGCTTTTCGGGAATCGGTCATGATGCTCACCACCGCCCTCCAGGGAACGGTATAGCCGAGTAACGCCGTGAGGCGTCGCGCCAAAATTCTGCACAAAGGTGTCGCCGCGGAGAATTACAGTGATGTTGGGAGCCTGATGACACACCAAGGCGACTAATCGCCCGCGGCGCGAAGCTGATTGGGCGACAACCTCACACAGCGGGTGCAGCATCTCGGACAAGCCGTATCCGACATGACTCCTCTGAGGGTGGTGAATGAAATTGGAAGACAAGGTGTTCAACGACCTGACCCTTCTGCTCGCCGTGCCTCGCGCGGCCCAGCTCCTGGGGATCAGCCGGGCGGCGGCCTACCGTCTGGTGGCCTCAGGCGAACTCCCCGTGCGCCGGCTGGGCGGGCGCGTCTACGTGGTGACAGCCGGGCTTCGTGAGCTGGCATCGTGAAAGGCTCGGTGTATCAGCGGGGCAGGACGTGGACCTATCGGTTCCTCGCCCCGGAGAAGGACTCAGCGACGGGTCAGAACCCGTCGATTTCGAAGGGTGGATTCCCCACCGAGAAGGAGGCCTGGAAGGCCTGCCGTGAGGCGATGCGCGACGCCGACCGCGGCAGGGTGGTCAGGTCCTCGACCCGTACCGTCGCTCAGTTCTTCGACGAGTGGCTTGCCGCGATCGAGCCGACGGTTGACGCCACGACCTGGCAGAACTGGAGGGACTATGCGCATGCCTATGTGTTGCCCCGCATTGGCGAAGAACGGCTTCAGCGGCTCAATGAGCCTCAACTGCTGAAGCTGTACGGAACGCTGCTCGCGGAGGGCAGAGTCAAACGGGACCGCAACGGCGCGATTTACGCCTTCTGGTCGGAGCAGGAGGCGCGAGGGGCAAGTCCGACGCCCCGTCAGTTCGCCGCTGCGTGTGACACCACGATTCACGCGGCGCGCGCTGCCGTTCGACGTTTCAACGCCGGCATTGTTCCCAAGCCGATCCCGCCGGCCTGGCCCCCAAGTCTGTTCGGAACATCCACGCGATGATTCACCGCGCCTTGGTCGACGCCGTCGCCTGGAAGTACATCAACGACAACCCTGCGAGTCACGTCAAACCGCCCAAGCGCGCTCGCACTCGTCGGCAGGTGTGGAGCACCGAGGAGATCCGAACTTTCCTCGCCTCGGTCCGCCGCGATCGATTCGCCGCCCTGTTCCTGCTGGAACTCACGACCGGCATCCGCCGAGGCCAGGTATGCGGACTTCGATGGGACTCCGTCGACTTGGACGCCGGCGAAATCACGGTGCACGACAACCGCGTGGTCGTGGGTGGACGTGCGCACGATAAAGCGGGAGGCAAGACTGAAAACGCCGACCAGACGATCGCCATCGACCGCGCGACGATCGCTGCCCTGCCGAACTGGCGGAAGGTTCAAGATCGGGAACGCGAGTTCTACGGCACCGATTACCATCCCGGGGATTACGTGTTCACGTTTCCGGACGGTCGTCCACCTCACCCCGACACCATCAGGAAGCGCTTTGAGCGCCTTGCTGCGGCCGCGGGGCTATCGCGGATCACCTTTCATGACCTTCGAGATTCATATGCGACAGGCGCGCTCAAGGCGGGCGTGAGCCCAAAGGTCGTGAGCGACCGCATCGGGCATGCCAACGTCGGATTCTTCCTGCAGACCTATGCCCACGTGCTCAAGAACGACGATCGCGAGGCGGCGGAGCAGGCGGCATCGTTCCTCCTTGGATCCGCCTGGGATGGCGATTCACAAGATCGTTAGCAACGCTCACATTCACAAATCCGTTCACAAGTGGCATGAAACCGGCCCCCGGAGAGTTCTCCGGGGGCCGTTTTGCCTGGTAGCGGGGACAGTGTGGTGATCCAGGACATGCGACTGGGGTGTCGCAAGTCATCGGAATAGCCTGAGTCGGCCAGTTTCGGCGGATGTCGAAAGCCCGCTTAGTGATCACCGCTGTTGTCGTTGAAGGCCGGAGCCAGTCGGCGGTCGCCCGCGAGTACGGCGTCTCGCAGGGCTGGATCAGCCGCCTCGTAGCCCGCTACCGGGCTGAGGGCGAGGCTGCGTTCGAGCCACGGTCGCGTCGGCCGCACACCAGCCCGACCCGACTACCGCAGACCGCCATCGATCTGATCGTCGAGCTCCGCAACAAGTTGCGCACCGCGGGCCTCGACGCCGGACCCCACACCATCGCCTGGCATTTGGTGTCAGCGGTCACGTAATTCCCCAGGTTTGAGGGGTTGTCCGTCACGTAATTCCCCACCCGCCGTCACGTAATTCCCCACCCCTGGGGCGTGTCCGGCAGGGGTTCGGGTGCTGCTCAGGTTCGCTCCGTTCAGGTGCCCCGCCAGTGGGTCC
>JAOPWF010000731.1 GCA_025965815.1 Mycobacterium sp. | reverse complement strand
GCCAGGTCGGCGTCGAGGTTGACGATGCCGTGGATGATGTCCTTGCTGGTGCGGACACCGTCGAGCCCGCCGGTGTCACGGCGGAGCCGGAAGACTTGCCGGGCGCCGGGAAACAACGTGTCGTCGCAGAGCGCGACGCGTAGGGTCCGGCGTTCGGTGCGTCCGTGTCCCCGGTCGTCGTCGATGTCGGTGTGGTCGGCGAACTCGGTGTCGGTACCGGACAGCAGCGCTTGGGCGGCCTGGTAGGTCAGCGGCTGGTTCCCCTTCAAAATCAGCATGTAGTGGGCGTTCAGCGGCCCGGTGATCAGGCGGGCGGTCTTCTTGGTCGTGTGCAGCGTCGAGGGTGAGCATCATCCCGGCCACGTCCAGGGGTGTCAGCAGATCGGCGATGACCGTGTTCTCGCCGCGTTTGTCAGGGACCTGGCGTTGGCCCAGGATCACCCCGCGGTCGTGGGTGATCGCCGCGACGAGGAACACCTGCCCGGTCGGGATGCGGGTGCCGCGCAGCAGTTTCCCGTCGATCGCGGCGGCGGGCAGCAGCCCCGCCGGCACCGGGTGGGTCACGGCCCATAGCACAGCGCGGCGCTGCTCACGCTCGACGGGCCCTTCGGCGGCGGCGACCGGGGTCGGGGCGTCGCCACGCACGACGTCAGCGGCGTATCCACAGGCCGCCGTGTCCAGGGCGTCACCATCGAGGCCGGCCACGACACGGCGGAAGGTTCGTTCACTGGGCACCGTGTACCGGCCGCGCAGCGGGTTGAACCGGGCCCCGATGCGGTGCAGGACATCCTGCGGGGTCCGCGCCGCCCACTGCCGGATCGCGGCCACGGAGTCGTTCCCGACCACCAGCGTCGCGCACGCGGTCAGCACCAGAATCACCAACAGCGGACGCCGCAGACCCCGCAGCCGCCGCGGGTCCGGTACCTGCCGGAGCCGGTCGAGTAGCGACGACGCCACCGACAACGGCAAGGCAGTCACCGAATCCGCGGCGACCGAGTCCCCGGCGAGTTCAGCTTCCCACAACGCCAGATCGGCGAGGTGGTCAACAACAGGGCTGATCGGGGAAGATGACGACACGAGCGCGACTCCTGAGACGATCTTCTGGCATAGACACCCAGAAAGATCATCAGAGTGGCGCTCGCCCAACAACTCCACGCATCGTCCGATCCTCAACACGGACAGAACGTCTCAAGCCGGAACAACGCCGGGGCCGTGTGCGGGGATGGACGCGCTCTCGTCGGCACGTCCGGACGCCAAACGGGCCAAGGCGATCACGCGGCGCAACGCGCGGATGTGGCTACTCCGGACGCCGTCGTGGAGCCGTAGGTATGCGGAAGGCCGCCAAGACGATCGCGATCTGCGAGTCAGGTCACTGCGGTGATGTAGATACCGCCATGTGGAGGAGCCGCCGGTCCTGATGTAGGTGCGCGTGCGATCATGGCCGTCGTACCCATAACTGTCATCTTTGCCCGAGCATCCACATGGGTACTTGGGACGTCGGTCCGTTCGCCAACACCGCCGCCGACTGGTGCGGCGATGTCGACGACGCCGCCTCGGGGCAGCGTCCCACCATCGTGCGAAGTGTCCTCACCGCAGTCCTCGACAACGGTGCCGATTACCTCGACAGCGATGTTGCGGTGGAGGCGACCGCTGCCGCCGCCCTCGTCGCTTCCCCACTGCCCGAAGGCACCAAGATCACCTCCTCGTACGCGCCTGCTTCCTGCTCTAGGGCGGCAGGCTCGACATAGCCGACGACGTCCCAGCCTTGGCGGTCCGGGCGCGGGACCGGATCGTGGGCGACGACTCCGAATGGCGCGAGCTTCGTCATGGTCATCCCCGGCGGCGCCCGCATCCCACTGTCCGGCACCTACACCAAGGTCGTGCCGCACAAGCGACTCGTGTCTGGGCCGCCGACCAGCTGATCGTGGCGGAACCACGCGGGTCGACGTGCTGGTCGATGGTGTGCAATGCCTGGCGGAGGTTGGGTTGGGGGATGGGGGTTGGTCGGCGGCCACGGCACAGGCCGGCTGGATGTCACGACGTGATGTCCACCAGGACCTTGCCGACGGCGCCGTTCTCGACCGCCCGGTGTGCGTCGGCGGTGCGGTGCAGCGGGAACCGGACCAGCGGCAGGCCATGCTCCTCGCCGACCGGCAGAGCGCCGTCGCGGACCGCGGCGGCGACGTCCTCGGCGGCCGCGGCGAGCGCCTGCGAACCGACGGTGTAGAGCACCAGGAACTGAAAGCGTGTGTTCAGCACCATGTTCTGCCCCACGTCCAGTTCGACCGGCTTGCCGCCGTCGTTGGCGTAGGTCGAGATCGTGCCGCGCGTGCGCAGCACGGCCAAGTCCAGCGCGAGATTCGCGCCGAGCGCCACCTCGGCGACGATGTCGACACCGTCCGGGGCGATCTTGCGGATCTCGGCGGCCGGATCGCCCTCGCGATAGTTGATCGCGTGGTGGGGCTCGCCGGACCTGGCAGAAGGTCTGCGGGTTCTGGCTCACGAAGAGCCGGACGCCGCGGCCTCGGTACCTGGCCTGCCACAAGCGGACGAACGAGCGTTGTCTGCGGCATGAGCGGGGCGTCGGGGTCAGTGGGCCGGTGCCGGTTTACTCGTCGCTACTGATCCGCGTAGTGGTAGCGGCAGGACAGAATTTCTAGTTGGTCGTGGGCGTCTACAACGCGGTACACAAGCCTGTGTTCTTCGTTGATGCGCCGGGACGCCCAGCCGGACAGGTCGCCCTTGAGGAGCTCGGGCTTGCCGATGGCCCCGTCATCGCCGCGCTGGATGTCCTTGATGAGCGTGTTGATCCGTTTAATGATCTTTCGATCGGTTGTCTGCCAGTTCACATACTCGCCCCATGCGTTCGGGTGCCACACGAGCTTCATGCGGTGTTCTCGGCGTCGAGGTCGGCCAACTCGTGCTCGACGCGTTCACCCGCCTCCATCTCCGTCATCCGGCGACGCAACTCGCGGCCGTTGGCGCCACGAGACAGGTACTCTGTTTCGCGCCACGCGTCGTAGTCACTCTTGAGCATGACGACCAGCGGTTCGTGCCCGCTGCGGGTGACCACGAGGTCTTCAGCGTCGTTCTCGATGGCGTCGAACACGTTTGCGAGGTTGGCGCGCAGGTCAGACGTGGTTATGACCTTCATGACCCCTCCAGTGGTTGTACGTTATATTGTACGACGACTGAGATGCTTTGACCACCGCAAGCTGTGCGCCACTCGCGAGTTCAGGTTCGGGCCAACGTGATCACCGGCGCCTCGACCCGCCGGCCGACAAATGGCGGCCCTGCTGGTCCAACGCACGCTCATCGGCATGTGAGGTGCGCCACGAGGCGCCTTGTTGTATCCCCGGCGCAGTCGGGAAGAACTCGGAG
>JAOPWF010000729.1 GCA_025965815.1 Mycobacterium sp. | reverse complement strand
TGCCCTCCGATGTTGGCGCCGAGGGTGGAGATGGCATCGGCGATGAACTCGACGGGCAGCCCGTCGAAGTGCGACCGGTGCCGGTTCCCGTAGGCGTCCAGCTCGTAGAAGGAGCCGGGTGCCACACCGGTCGCGACCAGGCTGAGCATCATGCGGGTGAACATGTCCGGGACGTTGAGCTGTCCGGCGTAGGTGGTGTCGGCCATGATCATGTCGCAGCGGAACACCGACACCGGCAGGCCAGCCAGGTCGTGCGCCTCGCGGAGCAGGACCTCGCCGGCCCACTTGCTGTTGCCGTAGCCGTTGGCGTAGTTGTCGCCGACCGTGCGGGACGCGCTCATCTGCCGGATGTCGGCATCCTCGACGAAGTGGCCCGGCTCGATGCCGTCACCGACGCCGATCGTCGAGACGTAGACGTACGGCTTGATGCGCGTGGTCAGGGCGATGCGGATCAGCTCGGCGGTGCCCACGGCGATGGCAGCCAGGTCGCTGGCCGGGCTCACAATCAGCCCGACCGGCACGTCGACATCGAAGATGTCGTGCAGAAGATTGGCAAAGGTCAACGCCGACAACGAGTCTCCGCCGAGATCGGTGAACGCCGCATCGGGAGCCGCGTCGGCCGAGGCGGCACCGAGCAACGCACCGGCGGCCCGGCTGACCGTCTCCAGCACGGGGCGGTCGGCGCCGTCCTGGCGCAGCGAGCGCAACACGTCTGCCTGGCCGTCGGCCAGGTCGACGTAGAGCTGCTCGAGCTCGGGGCCGTAGTACTCCTTGAGTTGGGGTCGGGCCAGCTTGCGGATGCCGGTGAGCAGACCGTTCTCGAGCGTGAACGGTCTGGTCTCGACGATGAAGTCGCGCGGAATCTCGTAGGACTGCAGGCCGGCCTCCCGCGATGCTCTGCAGCGCGTCGCTCAGCAGCGGCTTGACCGCGGCGACGTCCCCGCCGACGCTGGCCAACGCGTCGTCGGTCGGGACGATCTCCGCAAGCACATAGGAGCGGGCGCAGTTGCCGTACACGAAGATCTGACGCACCGACGGGTGACCGCCGTAGGCCGCCTCCAACTTGGAGACCGTGACGAACTCGCCCTGGGAGAGCATGTTCGACTATCGGCGGCTGCTGCCGGAAGAACCGGGACTACTCGCGTCTGTTGCAGCGCGGCGGCGCCGGGGCCCCGACAGCTCAGCTAAACGGACGGCAGCTGGCCGACACCCGTTCGCGGCGATGTAACCGTCGGCTTGCCCAACATGGTGGACGCTGGGGCAGAGCCGACGAGGGGGTGACCGTCATGCCAATCCAAGCCATGGTGGGACGTGGTGGGGTGGGTGTCGAACAGTCCAGCACCGAGATCGCGCTGTCCTTCACCGGACGGTTCGGGTTCGGCATCGACCGATGGGCCTACGTTCCGTTCGACGTGCCACCGGGGATCCGGCGGATCAGCGTCAGCACCTCCCATGACCAATTCGCGCTGTTCGGGTTTGCCCGCAACGTACTGGACCTGGGCATCTTCGGTCCCGCCGGCCACGAGCTGGGCAACGCGCTCGGGTTTCGGGGCTGGTCGGGCGGTGCCCGGCAGGGTTTCACGCTGTCGGGCACCACCGCTACACCGGGCTACCTCCCAGGACCCATCGACCCGGGCCGGTGGGCACTCGCCTTGGGGCCGGTCGTGCTCAATCCGCTGGGCATGGGGTGGCAGGCCCGCGTTGTGCTCGAACATGGTGCGGCGCCTCCCGTTTCACCGGTAGTGGAGTCGCCCCCTGCGGCCGCGGTGGAAAGCGGCGCCGGCTGGTACCGCGGCGATCTGCATCTGCACACCGTGCACTCCGACGGCCGGTACCAACCCGCCGATCTGCTCGCCGCCGCCCGCGCCGCGGGGTTGGACTTCATCGTGTCCACCGACCACAACACCAGCGCGGCCAACCGTGCGTGGAGCGCTCTGAGCCACGCGGGTCCGCTGGTCATCGCCGGCGAAGAGGTCACCACTCGACACGGCCACTGGCTGGCCGTGGGGCTGCCGCGGACGGGATGGGTCGACTGGCGGTACGCCCCGCGCGACGCCGTCTTCGCCGACTACGCCGCGCAGGTCCGGCACGACGGCGGCATCGTGGTCGCCGCGCATCCGGCGGTACCGCTGCCGGGCTCCCGGTGGGAGTTCGGCTATCACGCCGTGGATGCGGTCGAAGTGTGGAACGGTGCGTGGAACCTCGATGACGAAGTGTCGCTGCGGATCTGGCAGCGCCTATTGCGGCGGGGCCGTCGCATCGCCGCGGTCGGCGGCAGCGACTCACACGGTCCACACCAGCCGGTCGGACGGCCGCAGACCGTCGTGAATGCGCAGCTGTCGGCGCCCGCACTCATCGAGGCCTTGCGCGGCGGCCGCTCCTACCTGGCGGAGTCGGGCGACGTGACGCTGGAATTGACCGCCTCGTGCGGCGCCGGCGTGGACAAAGTCACCGCCGGTGTCGGCCAGACGCTGACAATGTCGCCCACCGCACCGGTCACCGTCACGGCGACCGTCACCGGCGTCCCCGGCACCAGCATGGCCCTGCTGAGCGCCGACGGCTGCGTCGCCCGAAGCACGGTCGGCGACTCGGGGACCGGCCGGCTTCGGTGGACCGCGACGGGGACAGACACCGGGTTCGTCCGCATCGAAGTCCGGCGCACGACCCGCCACCGCGTACCGGCCATGGTGGCCTTGAGCAATCCGGTGTGGCTCGTTCCGCAGTGAGTCGGGCTTCGTTACTGGCGACGCCAACTGTTCGCTTGCTTGGTCCCGTTCGGCTGCTTGACGATGGCGTGATGGCCGATATCGCATCGGAGGATCGGCTGCTGTGGACGTGTACGACTGCCCCGAGCATGCCGTTGGTGATATCGGTCCTAACGCTGCTCGTGGTGGTTCGGTCCACGATCAGGTGGACCGGGCGCCGATCCGCTGATGGGCGAAAGGATGAATCACAACGATGGGGGACCACCCGAGGATGATGACTGCCGACATGATTCGCACCGCGACCACGCAGGCCCGTTCGATCCATGACCTCGCGCCCGACGGCCGGCGCGTTCTCGACCTGGCCGAGGGCGTCCTAATCGCTTTACGCCGATGCTGGCCCGACGCCGCGTTCGACGAGTTGATCGCCGTCGCCCAACGGCACGGCGTTTCAGTGTCGGCCGTCGCCTCCGCCCTAGTCGCGCTCGCCACCGACGAGAACCGTGCGGCGGCACCCAACCCGGCGGCTGCGCACGCCGCGGATCAGCAGTGGGGTGCGGCGCTGCGGCAGCGGAGTGCGCTGCCGGCTCAGAGCTGTCTCGTCCAGTAGAAGATTGCGAAGGATGTCCCCCGCTTGCTGGGGTTCGCAATGTGAATCTGGACGATTCCACTCCAGATCGTCCAGATTCACATTGCAATTTCGGTGGCGTGGGCCCCCTCGGTGGCGAAGTCGTTCTGTCGGTCTTCATCTGATCTGGAGTGCACCCCG
>JAOPWF010000288.1 GCA_025965815.1 Mycobacterium sp. | reverse complement strand
AGGCGTGATGCACGTTGTCTGCGCAGGAGGCGTGGCCCGGGGCGCCCAACAACCGGTAGCGCTCCGGGTCGCAGGCGGCGATCAGCATGTCGTGGACACCTGGTTAGGTGTCTGCAACCAGCGTCAGGATCGGCCTACGACGGTTGGTCATGAACTGCTCGCCGATGCGCGGAAATAGCCTGCTCGTCGACGTGCGGGTATGCGACGCCGACAGGTACTCGCCGGGATCCGCGCCAGCGAAGGCGAATAGATCACCGACCTGTCCTCCCTCGACGTCGACGATGCGCAGGTGCTCGCCGTGCCGCACCCACACAGCCAGCCCCGCACCGGCGGGAACCACCATATGGGTCGGCCTGTTTCTGTTTCTGAACTCCACGACACCCATTCAACTCGCCGTGACAACGGCCACGGTCGAGGACTTGGCTGGAGTTGGAGTCGACACTATCTACCACCCTGGGTGCGCAGCACCGACCCAGGACCGTCACCGTCGACCACTAATTGATAATGACGAGTGTCCACAGAGATGTCAGATATCAAGTGCTGCAGAATCTTTCATGCATACTGGGGGGTCCTCCCACTGTGCTGACCAAAAATCCCCGTTACCGGCCGTTGGGGTGATTCGGCCAGGACTTTGCTTAGTTCCGGGACGACGGAACGACCCCGCGACAGCGTGTTGGCGAACTTCTTGATCTGGTACACGTCGAAGGGTTCGCCGGTCGCATCCACGGGCACGAGGACGTCGATTCCGAGGTCGCCCTGCGACGGCCTGACGCGGACGGCGTTGGTGTGCTCGCTGTACAGCAGGTTGGACAGAACGTCCTCGGCCTGCTCGCCGCTAATCACCGTCCACTCAACTGGCGCCACGTTCGCACATTGTCCCAGGTTTCAATCCTTCATGGATTCGGCCCGCCACTCCGGACGGGATGACTGGCCGACTGGTGCCGCGGTTGGGTTGTCGGGCGGTTGGACCTCCTGCTCGGCGTCGGGGTCCACCGATCGATCTCCTCGGCGGCCGCGCTCTCAGCACGCTGGCAGCTTGGGTAACTGCCGGAAACGCGTGGCCCGGCCGGGACGAGCTGCGCGAACTGCAAGAGGCGATGGCACCGCTTGACGCCGACGATGCAACGTGCAGCGGTCGACCGGTTCGCTGCGGCGGTCAGCGGGATCGAGTAGTCGCTAAAGCAGTTCGTTGAAGAAGTCACCGAGCATGGTTGCCGCAGCCGGACGGTCCACGAACTCCCAACCACCGAACCGGTACACCTCGTATCCGGCGAGTTGCAATCGAGGACTGTGTGAAGTAGCTATCTGTTAATGTCTTCAATTGATCAGGTCACCGAGCCGTTGCGAGGGGTTGTGTCGGAGCCGCTGTACCAGTTGAAGGCTGAGTTCTTCAAGACGTTGGGCCATCCGGCGCGTATCAGGATTCTGGAGCTGCTGACCGAACGGGACCGCACGGTGGGTGAGTTGTTGCCGGAGGTGGGGCTGGAGTCGTCGAACCTGTCCCAGCAGCTGGCGGTGCTGCGGCGGGCCGGCGTGGTGGTGGGCCGCAGGGACGGCAACGCGGTGAGTTATTCGATGGCATCCCCGGCGGTTGCCGAGTTGTTGGCGGTGGCCCGCAAGGTGTTGACCGGGATGCTTAGTGACCAGGTCGCGATGCTCGAGGATTTGCGGGCCGGCGGGCCGCGGGGTCGGTCGTAGGCGCCGGGGTATGGGTTGGATCGGCAGGATTTGGCGGGTCGGTCGCGTCGCCGAACCGGCGAACGAGCGGCCGCCGTCGGGGGTGGCTGCCCCGGCTGGGGTGCGGGGATCGCTGCAGGTTCGTCACGTCGATGCGGGTTCGTGTAACGGCTGCGAGATCGAGATCTCCGGCGCGTTCGGCCCGGTGTACGACGCTGAGCGGTTCGGCGCCCGGCTGGTGGCCTCGCCGCGGCATGCCGACGCACTGCTGGTGACCGGGGTGGTGACCCACAACATGGCGCAGCCGCTGCGTAACACCGTTGAGGCCACACCGAAACCGCGGGTGGTGATCGCGTGTGGCGACTGCGCGCTCAACCGTGGTGTCTTCGCCGATGGCTACGGGGTTCTCGGCGCCGTCGGCGAGGTAGTTCCGGTCGATGTCGAGGTGCCCGGTTGCCCGCCGACCCCCGATCAGATTGTCGCCGCGCTGCGGTCGGTGACCGGCCGGTGACCGCAACCCTGCCCGTCGCGCCCACCGGTGAGCCGATCGCGGTGCGCCGCAATCCTATCGGGCCGCTGGTCAGCGGGATCGCGACAGTCGGGATCGGCGCCGCGGGGGTCGGGGTCGGGCTCAGCGGGGTGTTCGGTTCGCTGCCGGCGATACGGATCGGGTGGTTGCTGCCGCTGATCGGCGTGCAGCTGAACATCGAGCCGCTGGGTGGGTTGTTCATCGCGCTGACGGGCGCGGTCGCGGTCGCGGTGGGTGTCTACTCGATCGGCTACGCGCGCCGCGAGCACTGGGGCGCCGTCCCGCTGGTGGTGCTGCCGCTGTTCGTGGCGGCGATGCTACTAGTTCCCGCAGCCGGGTCGGTGACCACGTTCTTGCTGGCGTGGGAGCTGATGGCGATCGCATCGCTGGTGCTGGTGCTGACCGAGCACCGGCGCCCCGCAGTTCGTGCCGCGGCGATCTTCTACGCGGTGATGACCCAGCTGGGCTTCGCCGCGATCCTGCTGGGACTGATGGTGCTGGCGGCCTCGGGCGGTTCGGACACGTTCAGCGGTATCGGTGCGCCGTCTGATGGGGTGCGCACCGCGGTATTCGTGCTCACGCTAGCCGGATTCGGGTCCAAGGCCGGCCTGGTGCCGCTGCACGCCTGGCTGCCGCGCGCACATCCGGAGGCACCCAGCCCGGTGTCGGCGTTGATGAGCGCCGCGATGGTCAACCTCGGTGTATACGGCATCATCCGCATCGATCTGCAACTGCTCGGGCCGGGCCCGCGCTGGTGGGGGGTGACCCTGCTGGTGGTGGGCGGCATCTCGGCGGTGTACGGCGTGCTGCAGGCGACGGTGGCCACCGATCTCAAACGGCTGCTTGCCTATTCGACGACGGAGAACATGGGACTGATCGCGCTGGCGCTGGGTGCGGCGACGCTACTGTCAACCTCCGGCGAAACCGCGGCCGCCGCGGTGGCGATGGCCGCGGCACTGTTGCACCTGATCGCCCACGCCGCCTTCAAGAGCCTCGGATTCTTGGGCGCGGGTTCGGTGCTGGCCGCGACCGGTCTGCGTGACCTGGATCGACTCGGCGGGCTGGCGCGCCGAATGCCGGCCACCACCATCCTTTTCGGCATCGCCGCGCTCGGGGCATCCGGATTGCCGCTGGGCGCCGGGTTCGTCAGTGAATGGCTGTTGGTGCAGTCGCTCATCCACGCCAGGCCCGATCACCACACCGTGGTCGCGCTGGCGACCCCGCTGGCGGTCGGGGCGGTGGCGCTGACCACCGGACTGGGTGTGGCCGCGATGGTGAAGGCGTTCGGCATCGGATTCCTCGCGCGTGCACGCTCAACCGCCGCGGAAAAGGCGCGCGAGGCACCAGGCGCCATGATCACCGGGATGGCCATCGCCGCGGTCGGCTGTGTGGTACTGGCCGTCGCCCCCGTCGTTGCCGCCCCGACCCTGCGGCACGTTCTCAAAGTCCTTCCCGCATCCCGTGATACAGACGTCGCCGGGCTCGGCGTCATCTTGCACCTACCAGGCATCGATGGATCGATGGCCCCGGGTCTGATCGCGGCCGCGCTCGTCGCCGCGGTGCTGATCGCGGTGGGACCGGCGCGGTGGCGGGCGGGCCGGCGTCCGGAGCCGGTGACATCGCCGCTGTGGGCGTGCGGGGCCGATGAACTCACGCCGCGGATGCAGTACACGGCAACCTCGTTCGCCCAACCGCTGCAGCGCGTCTTCGACGACGTACTGCGACCCGACACCGACATCGAGGTGACCCACGTCGCCGAATCCGACTATCACGTCGAGAAGATCGCCTACCGTGCCCGACTGACCGACGCTATCGAAGACCGGCTCTACACCCCGGTGCTGCGCGCCGTCGCCGGGTGCGCGCAGATGATTCGCCGCGCACACACCGGCAGCGTGCACCTCTACCTCGGCTACGGCGCGCTCGGGGTGTTGATTGTCTTGGTGGTGGCGCGATGAACGTCATGTCCCACGTCGCCGGGGCCGCGCAGCTCGGCGCGGTCGCCGTCGGTGCGCCGCTCATTGTGGGCGCGATGCGTCAGGTCAGGGCCCGATCAGAGGGACGCTATGGCGGGGGCCTGCTGCAGCCGTGGCGTGACCTGCGCAAGCAGCTGCGCAAGCAGCAGATCACCCCGGACGGAACCACCGTGGTATTCGCAGCCGCGCCGGCAATCCTGGCCGGGACCACGCTGCTGATCGCCGCGATAGCGCCGCTGGTGGCGACCGGCTCGCCGCTGGACCCGGTGGCCGATCTGTTCGCGGTGGTGGGGCTGCTGTTTTTGGGCACCGTCGCGTTGGTGTTGGCCGGCATCGACACCGGCACCTCGTTCGGCGGCATGGGCGCCAGCCGCGAGATCACCATCGCCGCCCTGGTCGAACCCACCATCCTGCTGGCCGTTTTCGCGCTGTCCATCCCGGCGGGTTCGTCGAATTTGGGCGCCATCGTCGCGCACACCATCGCCCATCGCAGCCAGGTGGTGTCGCTGGCCGGTGTGCTCGCGTTCGTCGCGCTGGTGATGGTGATCATCGCCGAGACCGGGCGGCTGCCGGTGGACAATCCCGCCACCCACCTCGAGCTGACCATGGTGCACGAGGCGATGGTGCTCGAATACTCCGGACCCCGACTCGCTCTGGTCGAATGGGCCAGCAGTATGCGGCTCACCGTGCTGCTGGCGCTGCTGGCGAACCTGTTCCTGCCCTGGGGGATTGCCGGTAGCCAGCCCGGCCTGATCGATGTCGCCATCGGTGTCGCGGCGATCACCGCCAAGGTTGCGATCCTGGCGGTCGCGCTGGCCGGCGCGGAGGTATTCATCGCCAAGCTGCGCCTGTTCCGGGTACCCGAACTGCTCGCCGGCTCGTTCCTGCTCGCGCTGCTGGCGGTCACGTCGGCCAACTTCTTCACCGGTGGGGCGTGAAGCCATGACCGCCGTCGACTACGCCAGCGTGCTTGACCTCGCCGCGGGCGGGTTGGTGCTCGCCGCGGTGCTCATCGTGTGGCGGCGAGACCTGCGCTGGATCGTGCGGCTGCTCGCGGTCCAGGGTGTCGCGCTTGCCTCGATCCCGTTGATGCGCGGTGTGCATGACCATGATTGGGCACTCGTCGCGATCGGGCTGGCGGTGTTTGCGCTGCGGGCGGTGATCCTGCCGTGGCTGCTGGCCCGCGCGGTCGGTGCCGAGGCACGCGAGCAGCGCGAGGCGACGCCGCTGGTGAACACCACCGCGTCGCTGCTGATCGCCGCGGGCCTCACGATTGTCGCGTTCGCGGTCACCCGCCCGCTGGTGGACCTGGACCCGGGCCCGGCCACCAGCGCGGCGCCGGCGGCGTTCGCGGTGATTTTGATTGCCCTGTTCGTGATGGTGACCCGCCGCCACGCCATCTCACAAGCTGCGGGATTCCTCATGCTGGACAACGGGATCGCGGCGACCGCGTTTCTGTTGACCGCCGGGGTGCCGCTGATCGTTGAGCTTGGCGCATCGCTGGACGTGCTGTTCGCGCTGATCGTCATCGGCGTTCTCACCGGCCGGCTGCGCCGGATGTTCGGCGGGGCCGACCTGGACCGGCTGCAGGAATTGCGCGACTGATGACTGTCCTGATTGTGCTGCCGATCCTCGCGCCGCTCGCCGCGTCGGCGATCGCGCTAGCCGGTGGGTGGCGCCGATGGACGGCCACCGTGACCGTACTCTCGGCGCTGGCGGTGCTGGGATCCGGTGCGGTGCTGGGGTTTCGGGTCGGTGCGGCCCAGCAGGTGGTGCTCGGTGGGCTGCTGCGCGCCGACGCGCTGTCGGTGACCATGCTCATCGTCATCGGCGTCGTCGGCACCCTGACCACTTGGGCAAGCATCGGCTACATCGACGCCGAACTCGCCGACGGCCACACCGATCTCCGCGGCGCCCGGTTCTACGGCGCACTGACTCCGGCGTTCCTGGCGGCGATGGTTCTTGCGGTGTCCGCCAACAACATCGGGCTGATCTGGGTTGCCGTCGAGGCCACCACGGTGATCACCGCCTTCCTGGTCGGGCATCGCCGCACCCGCACCGCGCTGGAAGCCACCTGGAAATACGTGGTGATCTGCTCGGTCGGCATCGCCATCGCGTTCCTGGGCACCGTGCTGTTGTACTTCGCCGCGCGCCACGCCGGCGCGGCCAGCGCTGACGCGTTGAACCTCGACGTGCTGCTGGCCCACGCCGCACATCTGGATCCGGCCGTCACCCGGCTGGCGGGCGGGCTGCTGCTCATCGGGTACGGCGCCAAGGTCGGCCTGGTGCCGTTTCACACCTGGCTGGCCGACGCGCACAGCCAGGCCCCGGCACCGGTGTCGGCGTTGATGAGCGGGGTGCTGCTGTCGGTGGCGTTCTCGGTGATCCTCCGGATCAAACCGGTCATCGACGCAGCCGTGGGTCCCGGTTTCCTGCGCGCAGGCCTGCTGATCGTCGGACTCGCCACGGTGCTGATCGCCGCGCTGCTGCTCACCGTCACTGGCGATCTCAAACGGATGCTGGCCTACTCGTCGATGGAGAACATGGGGCTGATCGCGATCGCGGCGGCGGCGGGCACCAAGCTCGCCGTCGCCGCCCTGCTGCTGCACGTGCTGGCGCACGGCGTCGGCAAAACCGTGCTGTTTCTGGCCGGCGGGCAGTTGCAGGCCGCACACGACTCGACCGCCATCGATCAGATCAGCGCGGTCATTGGCCGCTCGCGGCTGATCGGCGCCTCCTTCGCCGTCGGCATGATCGTGTTGCTCGGGCTTCCACCGTTCGCGATGTTCGCCAGCGAACTGTCGATCGCCCGCTCGCTGGCCGATGCGCGGCTGGCCTGGGCTCTGGCCGTGGTGCTGGGGCTGATCGTGGTCGCGTTCGCGGCGCTGGTCAGCAAGTCGGGCCGGCTGCTGCTCGGGACCCCGGACGTCGATGCGCCGGCGATCACCGTACCCGGAACCGTGGCGGCCGCACTGGTCATCGGGATCGTCGCGTCGGGCGCCCTGGGTGTGACGGCCGGCCCGCTTGCGGGGTTATTCAACACCGCCGCCGGCCAGCTCGGAGCCACCTGAATGGGCCGCAACCTGCTGTCGCGCACCGTATCCGGAGACGAACTCGCCGATGCCGCCGAGGAACTGCTCGCCAGTGGTTTGCGGCTGACCCTGGTCGCCGCCCACGACGACGGCGACGCGTTGCGGGTGGTGTACCTGTTCCTGGCGGGGCGCCCGCAGCGTCGCGTCGAGCTGAAGCTGTCGGTGCCCGCGGGCAGTGCGTCGATTCCGTCGCTGGCCTACCTGTCATTTCCGGCGGGGCGGTTTGAGCGGGAGATGGCCGACCTGTTC
>JAOPWF010000253.1 GCA_025965815.1 Mycobacterium sp. | reverse complement strand
GGGAAGGGTGAGGATCAGCAGTGCGGTGACGATCCACACCAGACCCGCAATCATCAGCGGCACGCCCCAACGGCCGAGATCGAAGCCGCCCTCGGCGCTGGCGAGGGTCGACCGTCTGCGCACATAGGAACCGACGATCAGCAGATAGACCAGATAGGGGGCGATGGACGTCGCTCCGACGAGCGTGGTGAACGAATCGGTTTGCAGAAAGCCGTAGACCATGAAGCAGACGCTCACGACGCCACCGATGATCAACGCGCGCAACGGGGTCTGGGTGCGCGGATTGACCGCTCGAAAATGCCGCGAGAACGGCAACATGTTGTCGCGACCCATCGAGTACATCAGCCGCGCCTGGGCCGCCTGATTGGCGATGACGAGGGCGATCATGGAGAACGCCACCACGGCGATGGAGATCTTCACCACCGCCGTGGGCAGATAGAAGTCGGCGATCGTCACGATCGGCGCGTCCGACGCCTGCACCTCCGCAAGGTTGGGAATCGCGACGGTGAAGCAGATCAGGGCCAGCATGCCCAGCACGGCCGATCCGATCACGCCGGCCAGGACGCCCCGCGGGACGGCCTTCTGTGAGTCCACGGCCTCTTCGGTCAGGTCCGCCGACAGTTCGAAGCCGACCATCGTGTAGATGCCGAGCAGACCGGCGAGGACGAAATGCCCGATGCCCCCGCCCTCGGTACCCGACGCGTTCCACAAGTTGCCCGCCGATCCCCCGCTGTCTCCCGAGTACAGACCGAAGGCGACGATCACGGTCAGTGCGAGCAGCACCGTCCCGATGATCTCGGCGATCACCACGGTGTCGTTCACCCTGGCGGCAATCTGCACGCCGATGATGTTGATGACCACCGTGAACAGCAGGATGGCGATCGCCACGCCGAGCAGAACACCGTCCGGCGGCGCGATACCGAGAACCTGGAAAAGCAACGGGGTCGCGCCCAGCAGGATGATCGCCCCACCGGTGATGCTCATGTACAGCAGCCCGAAAAAGCCGGTGTACCAGCCGTAGGAGGATCCGACCAGCCGGGCACCCCACTGGTACGCGTAGCCGGCGAGCGGAATCTTGGTGCTCAACTCGGCGATGAGCAGCGCCATCACGATCTGACCGGCCGCCGCGATGGGCCAGGTCCAGATCGAGGCGCCGCCGAACTGATTGATGGCGAAGCCGTAGTTCAGGAAGATGCCGGTCGAGATCGACACGATGGAGAAGGCGATCGCGAACAGCGAGAAGAACCGAAGCGTCCGCTTCAGCTCCTGCCGGTACCCGAATGCGTTGACCTTGGCGTCGTTCGCGTTGGGCTGGACGGACTCACTACCGACCCGCCCGGCCGGCTCGTTGAGCGGGCGTTCGATCGTCATGTGCACTCCTATTTCGGGTGGGCCGAGGGTCTAGTCCGGGCCGAACGCCCGACGCACCTGCCCGAAAGCCCATTCGGTGCCGCGGAGGGCCCTGTCGATCACGGTGTCGTCCATCGCGCAGGACATGAACCAGTTGTGCCGTGGGTGCAGATAGATGCCGGCATCCAGGGCCGCGTCGGCGAAGCAGGCCATGCGTTCGTGATCCGCATCGCCGTCGAAGGTGAGATACGGCATGACGTCGGGCCCGGTGTAGGCCACCATCAGTCCCTCAGATCTGGCCTGATCGAGGATCCCCTCACGTAGCCGCCCGCCCGCGCGGCGCATGAGGGCGACACCATCGATCTCGTGCAGGCGCCGCAGCGTCGCCACCGCGGCGGCCATGGGCGTGGAATTCATCCAGAACGAGCCGGTGACGAACACCGAGGACGCCGCGTCGCGAAGATCGTCCGCACCGGTCACCGCCGCGAGCGGGTAGCCGTTGGCGATCGCCTTGCTCCACGCACTGAGGTCGACACGGACCCCGAGGGGCTCCCAGCTTCCGCCGTGCGTGAGGCGGAAGCCGCAGCGCACATCATCGAGGATGAGGACCGCTGCCCGTTCGTCGCAGCGGCGCCGAATGTGCTGGGCGAACGCCGGATCGACGAGCTCCTGGTCCTCGCCCTCGACGTGCCGGAACGGCGTCAGCATGACACCCGCCAGGTCGGAGCCGGCCTCATCGAAAGCGCGGTCGAAGTCGACCCGGTCGTTGTAGGTGAAGTACGACATCGCCGCACGGTCGCTCGCCAGGGTTCCCTGCAGGATCGGCGTGCACCACGGCGCCGCTCCGTGGTAGCTGCCGCGAGCGACCAGAACGACAGAGCGCGAGGTGTGCGCGCGAGCGATGGTCAGGCACGTCGTCGTCGCGTCGGTGCCGTTCTTGGCCAGCATGGCCCAGTCCGCGTCGTCGACGTACTCCACGAACGCCTCCGCCAGATCGACCAGATGTCGGCTTGGTCCGGCCAGGCAGTCGCCCTGGTCCATCTGGGCGCGCACGGCGGCGTTGACCACGGGGTCGCAGTGGCCGAGCACGATCGGCCCCCACGAGCTCATGAGATCGACGAATTCGTTGCCGTCCACATCGGTGATCAGGGCGCCACGGCCGCGGGCGAAGAACTGCGGGTACCTGTCGGTCATGTGGCGAGTGGCCTGATGTCCGTACATTCCGCCGGGCACGACAGCCCTGGCGCGACTGTTCAGTTCGGCGTCGGCGGTGTAGATGGCTGCCGAGGTCAACGTCGCTCCATGGTTCGTCCATGGTCGACCGACCACGCCTCGAACGGAAACACCTAATGCGCCGCCATCCACAACGGGATTGTTGTCAATGCGCTCCGCCACGCGGCCGTAGGCGTGAGTATTGGGGTAGTCGTTCACACTGGGCCGCAGCGTCGACCGGTGAAAAGCTCTGCTTGACGGAGGTCTGAATGAAGGCAAATACGGCCACAGTCGGCGCGGTGGCGTTTGCTCCGCGGACGAACGGGACTCCACCGCCGCACGTGCCCCTTGCTGATGCCGACCTCGGCACGCTGGACTTCTGGGACCAGGACGACCATCACCGGGACGGCGCCTTCGCCACGCTCCGGCGTGAAGCGCCGATTTCGTTTTTTCCGACGCCGGAGATCCCCGGATTTCCGGCAGGAACCGGGCATTGGGCCCTGACCACGTTTGACGATGTGCACCACGCGAGCCGGCACCCTGAGATCTTCAGTTCCATCCCCACCAGCACATCACTCAATGACGTGGCGCCAGAGATCGCCGAGTTCTACGGATCGATGATCTCGCTCGACGACCCACGGCATCTGCGGCTGCGATCGATCGTGAACAGGGCCTTCACCCCGAAGGTGCTCGCCCGGATCGAGGAGAGCGTGCGTGACCGGGCCCGCAGTCTGGTCACCGCGATGGTGGCCAACCACCCCGACGGCCAGTGCGACTTCGTCACCGAACTCGCCGGACCCCTTCCGCTGCAGATCATCTGCGACATGATGGGCATTCCCGAGGAGGACCACGATAAGGTCTTCCACTGGACGACCGCGATCATGGGCATCGGCGATCCCGATGTCTACGGCGACTTCGACGAGATCGTGAAGGTGTCGATGGAACTCGCCGGCTACGGTGTTGCGCTCGCCGAGGAACGCCGCGAACGTCCGGGCGACGATCTGACAAGCAACCTGGTGAACGCTGAAGTCGACGGTGAACGCCTCACCTCTGATGAAATCGCCTCCTTCTTCATACTGCTGACCGCCGCAGGCAACGAGACCACCCGTAACGCCATCAGCCACGGCATGGTGGCGTTGAGCCGTTACCCCGACGAACGGCAGAAATGGTGGGCCGACTTCGACGCCCTCGCGCCCACCGCGGTGGAGGAGATCGTGCGGTGGGCATCACCCATCGGCTTCATGCGTCGCACTCTCACCGAGGACATCGAACTGAGCGGCACGAAGATGAAGGCCGGCGACAAAGTCTCCATGTGGTACGGCTCGGCCAACCGTGATGAACGGAAGTTCGGCAATCCGTGGACCTTCGACGTCAGCCGAAACCCTAATCCCCAGATCGGATTCGGGGCCGGCGGCGCACATTTCTGCCTCGGCGCCAATCTTGCCCGCCGGGAAGTCCGGCTGGCCTTCGAGGAACTCCACCGACAGATTCCCGACGTCCACGCCATCACCGAACCAGCCAACCTGAGATCAGGTTTCGTGCACGGGATCAAACGCCTGCAAGTTGGATGGACAGTGCCCGCATCCGGTATTAGATCGAACTGGGCTTTGAAGACCGGCCGGTGAACTACTGTCGACTGATGCGGATGCTGCCCTCCGCCCGAAGGGTGACGGCCCTGCTCGCCGTCCTGGTGTTACTCCTTGCCGGATGTGGCAGCACCGACGGCGGCACACCGAGCACCGCTGCGGGCCCGTGCGAGATCGTCTCCAACGGCACGCCCGCGCCGAAGTCGTCGGCCGCGCCTGCCAGTGGGTCGGCCACCACCTCCCGGAACCTGTCCACCAATCCAGAGGTTGCCACCGGCTACCGCAAGGACATGACCGCCGTGCACACCGCGCATTACGCGGTCGTCACTGCCAACCCGCTGGCCACGCAGGCGGCCTGCGGAGTGTTGCGCGACGGCGGTACGGCCGCCGACGCAGTGGTCGCCGCACAGTCGGTGCTGGGGTTGGTGGAGCCGCAGGCCTCGGGTGTCGGCGGTGGCGGATTCCTGTTGTATTACGACGCCCGGGCGGGTTCGGTGCAGGCCTACGACGGCCGCGAGGTCGCCCCGGCAGCAGCGACGGAGAACTACTTGCGCTGGATCGACGACGTCGACCGTACCGAGCCGAGACCGGACGCGCGGGCATCGGGTCGCTCCATCGGAGTGCCCGGCATCGTGCGAATGCTGCAGGACGTGCACCACGAACACGGCAAGACCGCGTGGCGCGACGTGTTCAGCCCCGCAGTAGCGCTGGCCGACGGCGGCTTCGACATCAGTCCGCGGCTGGCCAGCGCCATCGCCGATGCCGCGCCCAAATTGCGGGTTGACCCCGAGGCCGCCGCCTACTTCCTGAACCCCGACGGCAGCCCGAAGACCAGCGGCACACGACTGACCAATCCGGGCTACTCGAAAACGTTGGGCGCCATAGCGTCTGGGGGCGCGCAGGCGTTCTACACCGGAGACATCGCCCGTGACATCGTGGCGTCCGCGACCGACACCTCCGGTGGGCGTACCCCCAGCCTGATGACGCTCGAGGACCTTTCCGGCTATGTCGCCAAGAGACGCGAACCGCTGTGCATGCCGTACCGGGGCCGCGAGATCTGCGGTATGCCGCCGCCGTCGTCGGGCGGCATCGCGGTGGCCGCCACCCTGGGCATGCTCGAGCACTTCGCGATGGGCGACCACAAGCCCACCGACGTCGACCTCAACGGCGGCCGGCCCGCGGTCATGGGCGTTCACCTGATCGCCGAGGCCGAGCGGCCGGCGTACGCCGACCGCGACAAGTACGTCGCCGACACCGATTTCGTGCCCCTGCCGGGCGGCACCCCCAACACCCTGCTGAACAGCCAATACCTGGCCGGACGGGCCGCGCTGATCTCCGAGCAGCGCACCATGGGGACGGCCAGGCCCGGAGAGTTCGGTGCGCCGTCGTCGACGGCGGTGCCGACGCCAGAGCATGGCACCAGCCACATCAGCGTCGTCGACGCGCAGGGCAATGCCGCCTCGTTCACCACCACGGTGGAGTCGGCCTTCGGCTCGTTTCACATGGTCGACGGATTCATCCTGAACAACCAGCTGACCGACTTCGCCGCCGAGCCCGTCGGCCCCGACGGGACACCGGTGGCCAACCGGATCCAGCCCGGGAAACGGCCACGCAGCACCATGGCGCCCACGCTGGTGTTCGACCAGTCCGTATCGGGTCGTGGACCGCTGTACGCGGTCCTGGGTTCTCCGGGCGGCTCGGTGATCATCCAATTCGTGGTCAAGACCGTTGTGGGGATGCTGGATTGGGGCCTGGACCCGCAGCAGGCGGTGTCCATGGTGGATTTCGGCGCCGCTAACTCGCCGAAGACCAACGTGGGCGGCGAACATCCCGTCATCGACACCTCCGGCCCTCCTGGACAGGCTGGCGACCACGATCCGCTGGTGCAGGGGCTGCGCGCGCTGGGGCATCAGGTCGACCTGGCCGACCAGTCCAGTGGGTTATCGGCGATCGCCCGCAGCGGCTCGGGATGGGTCGGCGGAGCAGACCCACGCCGCGAGGGATTGGTGATGGGCGACACGACGTGAGCGCAGCGGTGCGCAGCAGGCTCGCTCAGCCTTCGCCGGCATAGGCGCGCGCCACCCGGGTGACGAATAGGTAGACGCCGTCCTCGTCGGGGGCGAGCGGTCCTAGTCGCGCGTGCGGTGAGCTGAGGCCGCGCTGCACCGACTCGCACGCCGCCCAGTCTGCCGATTCGTCAGATCCCAGAGGTCGACAGCGTAAGCGGGGTCGAATCATGCTGTGCCGCAACGTTTTTCTGGAACGTCCAGGCGCATTCGACGTGAGTGCGACCAGCGGCCAACGGGGTCATCAGGTGAGATACCTGCTCGACCCCAGCTGACGCCGGGCAACGCCGTCAGGGCCGAGCCTCGAAGATCAGGTTGAACGGCGTCTCCGTGGCCCGCCGGAACTGACTGAAGCCTCCGTCGTCGACCATCACCTGCCTCAACCGCCGCTCGCCCGCTTGTGCGCCCAGCGCCGGTCCATGCTGCGCCAGTGATACCGGAACGCAGATCAGCGACGATGCGCCGTAGTACAGCCGCCCCACGGGATTGAGATTGTCCGCGACGCTGTCGCCCGCGGCCGGCTCGACGAGCATGCAGTGGCCGTCGGGTTTCAACGCCTGCCTCGCCCGGGCAGCGGCGCCGGAGGGGTTCGCCATGTCGTGCAGACAGTCGAAGAAGGCGACGAGGTCGTAGTCGTCGCCTTGGTACGACGTGGCGTCGGCCACCTCGAAGCTGGTGTTGGTGACGCCCGCCTCTGCGGCACGTTCGCGCGCGGTCGCGATGGAGGCGTCGTGATAATCGATGCCGACGAACTCCGAATTGGGAAACGCCTCCGCCATCAGGATCGTGCTCGCGCCGTGGCCACAACCAACGTCGGCCACCCGGCCGCCGGTGTCGAGCTTCTCGACGACGCCATCGAGCGCCGGCAGCCAGGAGGACAGCAGATTCGAGTTGTAACCGGCCCTGAAGAATCTCTCGGTCCCGCGGAACAGGCAGGGGTCGTGTTCACCCCATTCCATGCCCTTTCCGCTGCGGAAATTCTCGACCGCACGGTCCTTGACTTCGAAGAGGTCCTGGACGATCGAGTAAGCACCGGGCAGGTCCGCCGGGCCGTTCGGATTCGCCAGGCAGAGTGCCTGCTCGTCGTTCAGGTAGTACTCGTCAGTCGCACTGTCGTATTCGACGTAACCGCCGGCGGCCTGATTCGCCAGCCACTCCCGAACGTAGCGCTCGTTGGTTCCCGTGCGCTCCGCCAACTGCGCCGGCGACAGTCTCTCGTCGGCCAGCGCCGAATACAGACCGAGCTCGTCTCCGATCAGCATCAGGACGGCGCTCATCGAGGCGCCGAGATCACCTACCGCCTTGCCGAGAAACGCAGCAAGTTTTTCTTCGTCAACGGCCATTGCAAGCTCCTTCGCTCACGTCGCGCGGCTTGACTCCGTTCCGACGAAGGTAACCCCGAACGCGCACGCAAAGGTCGGAATAGCCACGTTGACCTCGAGTCTTGTGACCGGGGTGATGCCGCTTTTCCTATGCTGGGAGGCGTTCAAGCGGAGGCGGAAAGGGGCGGCCATCGAAAACGGCTGTCTCACTGGTTACTTCGGTTCAGTCGCTGTCGATGAAGGGTGAAGTCGCTGTGGTTGCTGGCCGACAGCGCGGTGCCGTACCAGTCCTGTGAATCGCTCGGACGGCATCCGATATGCAGCGGCGTACATTTAGATCGCGACGCGGATTAGTTCGCGTCATCACGCAGTGTTCAAGGAAGGGAGCACATGGGCTACATCACCACCTCGGACGGCACCGAAATCTTCTACAAGGACTGGGGCACCGGTCAGCCCATCGTGTTCAGCCACGGCTGGCCACTGTCGGCGGACGACTGGGACACGCAGATGTTGTTCTTCCTCCAGCAGGGTTATCGCGTCATCGCCCATGACCGGCGCGGGCACGGCCGATCCACCCAGACCGGCGACGGCCACGACATGGATCACTACGCCGACGACCTCGCGGCGTTGACCGAGCAGCTCGACCTGAAGGACGCTATCCACGTCGGCCACTCCACCGGTGGCGGGGAGGTCGTGCACTACCTGGGTCGCCACGGCGAAAGCCGGGTCGCCAAGGCAGCGCTGATCAGCGCGGTGCCGCCGCTGATGGTGAAAACGGATTCCAACCCGGAGGGTCTGCCCAAGGAAGTGTTCGACGATCTGCAGGCACAGCTGGCCGCCAACCGCTCAGAGTTCTACCGCGCGCTTCCGTCCGGACCGTTCTACGGTTTCAACCGACCCGGCGTGGAATCCTCCGAGGCCGTCATCGCCAACTGGTGGCGCCAGGGCATGATGGGTGGCGCCAAGGCGCACTACGACGGCATCGTCGCCTTCTCGCAAACCGACTTCCGTGACGACCTGAAGAAGATCACCGTCCCGACCCTGGTGATGCACAGCGAGGACGATCAGATCGTTCCCTACGTCGCCTCAGGACCGAAGTCGGCCGAGCTGCTGCAGAACGGGACGCTCATCACCTACAAGGATTTCCCGCACGGCATGCCGACTACGCACGCCGACACGATCAACGCCGACCTGCTGAAGTTCCTGCAGAGCTGACGTCAACCTCGACAGCGTAAGACGTGATGGCAGCGATCTTGTTGTCGGCGAACTCGTGGATATCACAGCTGGACACGGCAGTCACACCGTCGCAGTGCTCGTAGCGAGCCACCACGTCGATCGTCACGACGGCATCGCCCGCCGCGCACACGAAGCGATCGCACATGGTGGTGGTACCGGCGAGGTGTTCGAAGGTCTCGTCGAACCGGTGACCAGGTTCGGTCAACTAAGACCGGCGGCGGTGCAGCCCTCCTAGATTGGAGTTATGGCCGAGTTCGATCCCAAGCGCAGGTTCGCCGAGGCGCCGGTGGCACGACTGGCATCCGTCGGGCCGGACGCGGCGCCCCACCTGGTGCCGGTTGTTTTCGCGCGGGTCGATGACGTTGTCTACACCGCGGTGGACGCCAAACGGAAGTCCACGAAAAGGTTGCGGCGATTGGCCAACATCGAGGCCAATCCGCGCGTGAGCATGCTCGTCGACCAGTACAGCGACGACTGGACCCGGCTGTGGTGGGTGCGTGCGGACGGCGTCGCGGTAGTCCATCGCAGTGGCGAGGAAATGCGGGCCGGATACGAGCTCCTGCGCGCGAAATACCCTCAGTATCAGACCGTTTCGCTGGACGGCCCGGTGATCCGGATGGACGTTCGCCGATGGTCTTCCTGGCAGGCCTGACGCCGGCCCGACCTGTCAGGCTGATCCAGTTTCGGGCTAGTCGACGGAGTCGCGCCCGCGGAGCACGGCGCGGGTGCGGGCCCGGCCCTCGGCCGATGGGTCGAACGGGATGGCGACAAACTCGTCGACTCCGGCGGCGCGGATTTCGTCGATGCGCTCCAGCACCGTCTTCTCATCCCCGATCAGCGCGGCGTCCTCCGGACCGGCGAAGCCCTCGCGGTCAAGCATGGCCCGGTAGGAGGGCAGGTGCCCGTACATCGCGAACTGTTCGGCGGCCTGCGCCAGGGCGCGGTCGACATCGTCGGTCACGCTGACCGGAAGCGCGGCGGCCACCTGCACCGCACCCTCCGGACGGCCGGCCTCCGCCGCCGCATCACGCAGAGTCGGGCCGATGTGTCCGGCCAGGGTTCGCGGTCCGGTCATCCAGGTGAGCGTTCCGGCCGACCGGCGCCCCGCGAGCCGCAGCATCTGCGGGCCCAGCGCGGCGATGTAGACCGGGGGCGGCGGGACGTTGGGGATGCGCAGCGCACCTCGGGTAGTGACCGTCTCGCCGACCGCATTGACGCCCTCTCCGGCCAAGAGCGGCAGCAGTCCGTCCAGGTACTCGTTGAGCCGGCGCACCAATTTATCCCACGAGATACCCCACATCCCCTCGGTCACGGTGCGATGGCTCATCCCCAGTCCGAGGGCGAAGCGACCGCCGGCAATCAGGTTGGTGGTCAGCGCTCGCTGAGCCAGGTGCATCGGATGCTGTATCTGAATCGGCAAGACTCCCGTCGCCACCTCGATCTCGTCGACCTCGCGGAACGCGACGGCGAGCACGCTCAGCAGATCGATCTCGAACGGCATCTGCGGCGTCCACACCCGCCGGAATCCTTCCTCACGTAGCTGCGCGAGCTCTTCCACGTAGACGTCCACGGGCGATCGCTGCGCGCCGTCGTTGAGGTAGCTCAAGATACTGACCCGCATCACTCTCACACTCCTCGAGGAAGGAACCACCGACACCAGCATCCTTGCGGGCGGCTGCGGCCATGCGGCCGGGTAAAGCGACTTTGCCATCGGTCGCGTGTCGCCGAGGTTCGACCATCCCAATCTGGCTAGTTCAGTGAAGCAATTCGTCCGCATTCCGACCTGGCCAGCCCTACTCTCGCACCCACTCCCGCGCCCCCGGCGCAGGCACGGGCGCCCCTCCTTTACGTTGAGCCGTCAGGCCCGACTGTGCGTCGACCGCCGACTGGATCAACGCGGTGACTTCGTCGCGGTGGGACACCATCGCGACGTGAGTGTCTTGCATGCGTGCGTGGACATCTCGTCGCCCAAGACGGCGGTGTCGGGGAGTGCCGGGGCTGACGGATCCGCTCTCCGGCTTGGCCGCCGACGCCCGGGCTTACTGCGGTAGTGCGGGTTGCTCGCCGTCAGCGCCTCAGGTCGTCGTTGGTCTGCGGGTCTGCCTCCGGCGCAGTAAGCCCGAACAGTTGATGGCGACGTGCCCGGGACAGCAGATCACGATCGACGGCGTCGAGGTCGTCGTCGCACGACGCCAGCTTCGCGACGATCCGGGTGAACCGCTCGTTCAGTTGCTCCACGCCCATGCCGAACTCCGGAAAGACGTCCTCGTCGTACATTTCCCCGGAGGGCGCCCACAACAGCACGTACTGCAGTATGTGGCGGTCAAACCAATCCATGAAAGCTCGCTTCTTGCAGCCGAGTGGGGTTGCGTGTGGGTGACAATCGGTGTCGAAGGCGCCTGACAAGCGGTGGTCAAGGCGGCGACGAAGTGAACAGATCGGGACCCGCGGGGCGGACGCCGAGGACCTTTGCGCCTGCGTCTAGACGACCGCGACAGATTCGCTTGTGCTGAGCATAGTGGCGCACCAGCGTGTTTGCTCGACGACCGGAGTTACGAGGCGGCGCCGGAGACCGCCTCGTCACCGTCGTCGACGGCGATCCGGAGGTGCGCGGTCAGCAGCACCTGGTCATAGTTCGTCCGTGGCGGCAGGCCCTGTCCTTGGCTCACCGCCAGGAATTCAGCGGTCAACTGCTCGGCAATTAGGCGCAGTTTGACGTTTGCTTCCTGCGACCGCCACTTGAGAAGCTCGAACGCGTTCTCGGCGTCGACCCCATAGATGAGCATCAGCATGCCCTTGGCCTGCTCGATCGGGCCCCGGTTGTCAGCGATCTCCGCCACCGCGGCGCTGACCATCTGCTCGCGCGCCCGTTCGGACGCCTGCCGGGCTCGTTTGGACGGCGTCACATCAACGTAGAAGCCGTGGGTGCCGACCACCTCTCCGGCGTCATCCTGCAGGCGCTCACTGACCACGACCACGTCGTGTGTGCGTCCTTTGGTGTCGATGATGCGATGCCGGGTACTGATCGGCTGGTGCGTGCGGCGCACCTGCTTGAGTGTCGCGACGATCTTGGCTTAATCGTCTGGATGCTTATGCGACAACACCAGCTCGGTGGTGGGCGTGACCGATCCCGGCTCGTATCCGTGGATCTGCGCTACCTGCGTGGACCATTCCCAGCGTTCATCGGCGAAGTAAAAGCGATACCACCCGGCGTGTAATGGGGAGGTGCCGGCCAGGTCCATCTCGATAGGCACCCCGTCCCCGACATTCGAATGATCGTCTGCCACGACCGGAAGATTATCCGCACCCGCCTATTGGCTGTGCCCGAAATCACGCAGTCCGCAGCATTCAGGTGGGACGCCAGGACCGTATCGCCTGATACCGCCGTTGCGGCTGCGAGCTTTGCCACCGACAGATTCAGCGCTGGTCTCGACCATCGCAATCTGACTAGTTCAGCGAAGCAATTCGTCCGCATTCCGCAGTTGATATCGGTGCATTACTGCCAACAGCCGATAACTTCCTGCCACCGGAATTAAACTCCTGACCTCCCCGTTCAAGCCACCAGACCGGCAAGAAAGAACCCCAACAAACCGGTTGATGAGCGTCTAGGCCACCGACCACGGTCCCGACCAGAACCAAACGAAGAAGGCACCACGGCAATGAACACCACCAAGAAGTTCGGATTTGCCACCCTCATCGCGAGCGGCCTCACCGCAACGATCCTCGGACTGGCCACCCCCGCCCAAGCCGCCCCCACCGGCCCCGGCAACGCCCAAGACACCATCAACTCCCTGCAAGCCCAGGGCTACAACGTGGTCGTCAACAAACTCGGCACCGCCCCACTGGACCAGTCCACCGTCGTCGCCGTCCGACCCGGCCACGCCTACTCTCGCACCGACTCCCGCGCCCCCGGCGCAGGCACCGACCTCATCACCACCATCACCGACAAAACCGTCTACGTCGACGTCAAGTAACACCACCCACCACAGGAGGGGCACCCACCCGGGCGGCCCCTCCTTTGGCTAGGCGTTCAGGCCGGCGGAGTGCTCCGCTTTCGTGCCCCACACCCGTTCCTGAAGGGCGGTGTCCCCGAAGGTCTGGGCCTTGACGATCCTGCCGTCGCGGAACATGAATACGTCGGCTTCGTCTGCGGTTTCACCACCCACGGTGACCTGGGTGAAGGCGACGACGACATCGCCGTCGCCGATTACGGAGTTGAGCGCTACTTTCGCGGACTTCTCGGCCAGCTTCATGAGCATCTGGCTGAGTTCGCCTTTGCCGTGATACGTGCCACTCATCGTGCTGTTCCCCGGCGTCGTCCATTCGACGTTGTCGTCGAACGCGCTCAAAGCGGCTTCGGCGTCCCCCGCCGCATACGCGGCGTAGCCCCTCTTCGTGGTCTCGATGTTCTGCTCTCGTGACATCATTACTCCTTCCGTGTCGCTTCAGCGTCTCGCTTTTGCTCACGGAGGTCACGAGTGGTCGGCCACTCTAAATTCGGTTCCCAGCCGACTGTCGGCCTAATTGGCTGCGCTCACCCGCATGAGATGGGCGAGTTCCTCGCGGTAGTCGATGCCGAGCTTGGCGAAGATGCGGTAAAGGTGCCCTTCGACGGTGCGGATGGACAGGCAGAGTCGTTCGCCGATCTGGCGGTTGGACAGACCTCCCGCCACCAGCGTGGCGATCTCTCGTTCACGATCAGTGATGGGCAGCGGGCTCGCGATCGACGTGGTGGCCGGTGTGCACAGGCCGTACTGGCTGGCCAGCCAGTGTGCCCGCAGTGCGCATTCCAGTTCTTTGACGCGCGAACCGGAGCGAGCATATTCGCGGGCTGCCTGCGCGGACGCGTCCGCTGCCATCGCCATCGCCCCGATGGCCTGGAATTGTTGCGCGGCCGCGTCAAGACGGTCGCCGTCATGGTCGGCCAGCCCCCGGGCATGCTCGGCGATGGCCGCGCCGAGGGGACCGTCCAGGCGGTGCGCGAGTGCTTGCAGCCTCGCTGCGTTGGAGCGGTCGCCGAAGCGGACACCGGTGTGCAATGCGATCATTTCGACCGCCGACATGCGACCACGGCGGGCCGCGAGGGCGGCACGCTCCGCGTGAGTACGCGCGGCCGTGGTCTCACCGACCGACGCTCGCTCCCAGGCGCGCGCCAATTCGAGTTCCGGCATGAACACGGCTACCTGCGGGCCCGCGGCTTCCTCGGCTTTGGTCAGTGAGATCGCGGCGGCCTCCGCGTTGCCGCACGCCGCCTCGGCCTGAGCGGACCAGGCTGCGACGAGCATCACCCAGCCCGCGGGGAATGCCTGCGACATCGCCGACAGCGATCTCCGTAACGCTTCGCACGCCACGGTCTGTCGTCCCCGCGCGAGCTCCAGCCGGCCGATCAGCGCTCCGACAATGGCCTCGGCCTGGCCGGCCCCGCCCGTCATCGCGGAGTATCGCGCGCAGACCCGGTCCGCTTCGGCCAGGTCGCCGGCCGCGGTCAGCGCGAGGATCTCGCCCAGTCCGATCGCAAACCGTTGCGGCCCCGATTCGCACTGCTGCGCGGCGCCGGCCCCGCGTTCCGCGACGGACCTGGCCTCTGCGAACCGTCCCGAAAGGGCCAGCGCCGAAGCCGTTGCCATGGTGGCCCATACCGTGGCCATCGGCATCATGTCCGTTGCGCAAGCGTCCAATCCGGTGGTGATTGCTGTAGGCAGGTCGTTGGCGAAGAACGCGAACGACACCTCCATCGCCGTGACCGGGCCGAGCATCTCCTCCGCACTCACACGGTGGCGCACGGTGGCAAGCACTGCCCGCGCCGCATCGAGTTGTCCGCACCCCCAGAACAGATTTGCGGCGCGCAGGCTGCCCCACCGCACGGTCATCAACTCGTCCAGACCGTCGGGATCGAAGGAATCCAGCAGCGCCTCCGCCTCCTCGCCCCTCCCCTGCCAGCTGATCGCGTCGGCGAGTATGACCACCGCGGGCAGGCCAGCGCCGCGGTCGAAGGCGAAACGTGCGAGTTGTTCGCCGAGCACGAGATTCGACATCGTCACAGCGCTCGCCGCCGCTTGGATGATGCCATCCAGATCCGGTGGCATGTCGCTGCGCATCATGAACTGCGCCAGTTGTATCTGCTTGCGCGCATCGGCCCCTGTGACATCACACACCCGCGCCTGCAGGAACTTCGTCGTCTGCTCGGCCAGCAGACCGTTGAGCTGGCGTGAGCGCGCAGTACCGCTGCGCCTCAGGGCCACCTCGCCCAGGATCGGGTGGCCAAGCCGCACCACGGTGTGCGAACCATCGGCCAGGAACTGAATGGCGCCGCGGCGTTCCGCCCGCGCGACCGACGCGGTGCTGCAGAGGGCGCGCAGTATGTCCCAGTCCAGGACCTCTGCAGCGGCGATGATTTCAACGACCTCCAGCTCGTCGGGCGGCATTGCCTCCAAGCGAGCAATGAGTAGATCGTTCAGGTCGGCGCCCACACGCAGCGGGCCCTGTAGACGCCACATTCCGGCTCGCTCGACAAGCGCTGAGTTCTCAATCGCGGCGTTCAGCAGACCCCTCAGCACAAGCGGACTTCCCGAAGCGAGGTCATGGAGGTGGTCGGCTACCTCGTCGTCGACGGCACCGTCGAGCGCGGCGGCCACCAGCTCTCCGGTTTGTGCGCGAGTGAACGGGGCGATGTCCAGCCGGGACAGGTAGCGCTCTTTCCACAGCGCGGTCACCGCATCGGGGACGGGTTCGCCGGCTCGGATGGTGGTGACTATTCGAATAGTGCCACTGACCGCGAGCTGCTCGAGCAATAGTGCCGACAACGGATCCAGCCATTGGGCATCGTCAACGAGCAGGACCAGGTTCTTCTCCTGTACTAGTGCCCGGTGCGCGGCGGCCAGCATCACGGCCGGCTCGTGCGGATCGTCTACATGCAGCGACCGGTGGAAGGCCCCGAGCGGCACCGCTTGTCCTGTCTGCGTTCCCCAAACGAACCGCGCGGTGACTTCATCCGATGCGAGAGAATCGGCGAGAGCCCGGGCCAGCGTTGTCTTGCCGACTCCCGCTTCGCCGACTAGTGCAACCCCTCGACACTCACTGCCGAATTCCAGGGACGCCATGGCCATGCGTATTTCTTCATCGCGGGCAACGAACGGCCATCCCGACACGACGCTGACCCCCTCAGCACCAGACATAAAACGGTCGCTATGCAACTGCCGGGAGAGTTTACGCTCGGCCAAAGGATGCGGCACTTAATTTCTCTTCGATGGTGCGCTTCGCGGAATTGCCGACCTCGGCTAATTGCAGTATCAACAAACTTGCGTGGGCGAGGACTCGACGCCGACGATGATGTTCGATTCCCGCCAGACATACGTCGTTCGTGGTCAGTCGGACGGCCACCTGCCGAAGGGCCGACAACTGGCGAAACCCACACTCTGGGAGGACATGTGGTGCAGATCGCGCCCGCCCAGTGCCATATAGAGACGCCGGCGCAGCTGAACGCCGACCTCGGTCGGACCAGTGGGCGGAGGTGGAACGCCACGAACTGCTGCTTGCCGAGGAGTTCACCGCCACACTTCCTGATCCGGTATTCCGCGACAGGAAACAGTTTTCTTTTCAATTAATCATGCGAGGGCCACGTATCGTACTTGCGACGGTGTGATACGCGAACGCCGGCACGCCGATGATTATCAGTGACGGGGCGTAAATGGGATCTTTGTTGCCGCATGGGGCGGCGCAAGGGCAGGGAGACGACATTGACAAAGCTGCAAGTGATCGCCCGCCATACGATGGCCGCCGGCAAGGAGGACGAGGTGCTTGCCGTTCTGCCGAAGCTCATTGAGGCGTCCCGCGCCGAGCCCGGCGTCGTCTCGTTCGCCGCGTATCGACAGCTCGACGATCCGCGGACGTACGTCCTGCTCGAGCGCTTTGTGTCACCAGACGCGGTCGCGGCGCACCGGGAGACCGCTCACTTCAAGGATCTGATGCTGGGGCAGATCGCGCCGCGGCTGGAAAGCAGGGTGGTCGAGCAGTTCGACGTCGCCGACTGACGACCCGAGGCCTCCGGCCGTGCTCAAACGGTATGGCGATCCGTGCTGCGTGTCTCCAGACTGCGGGCGTCGTCAGGAATCGGCGGCAGCTCCAGATTCGGCGTCTGGCCCGACGACGCTGGCGCCGTGTCGGTGGGCACGGCGGTCGTGTCCCGGTGATCCGATGCCTGCGGAGTGGCTCGTTCCAGGAACCGGAGCAGCTCGACCGGGAACGGGAGTACCAGGGTGGAGTTCTTCTCCGCGGCGACCTCGACGACGGTCTCCAACAGCCGCAGCTGCAGGGCCGCCGGGCTTTCGGCCATCACCTCGGCGGCTTGGGCGAGTTTCGAGGACGCCTGCAGTTCGCCGTCGGCGGTGATGACCCTAGCCCGTCGCTCACGCTCGGCCTCGGCTTGGCGCGACATCGACCGCTTCATCGAGTCGGGCAGTATCACATCCTTGATTTCGACGCGGTCGATGTGAACACCCCAGCCCAGCGCGGGGCTGTCGATCATCAACTCCAGTCCCTGATTGAGGCCCTCGCGGTTGGAGAGTAGGTCGTCCAGGTTGCTCTTGCCGATGA
>JAOPWF010000232.1 GCA_025965815.1 Mycobacterium sp. | reverse complement strand
CACCTTGATCATGTCCCGCTTGCCGGACAGGTAGTGGCCGTCGAGACGCTTGGCGATCACCCCGTCCAGGCCCGCACCCTCGAAGGTGGTGAGCCAGTGCTCGCCCTGAGCGGGGTCCTCGGTGGTGCGGGTGACATGACACCACTTCGTCTCCGTGACCAGCTCGGACAGGGCCTCGCGACGGACCCGGAAGGGTTCGCCGAGCAGCGAGTCCGTCCCGGTGGCCAGCGCGTCGAAGCCGATGAAGTGTGCGGGCGTCTGTTCGGACAGCATCTTGACGCGGCTGGCGGCGGGATGGATGCGCTGGCTCAGCGACTCCCAGTCCAGCCGGATGCGGCCACCGATCTCGCGGGGCACGACGACCTCGCCGTCCAGCACACAGCGCGGTGCCACCTCGTCACGCAGCGCGACGAGCAACTCCGGGAAGTAGCGACCGAGGTCCTTACCGCTGCGGGACTGCAGGATCACCTCGTCCCCGTCGCGGAACACCAGCGCACGGAAACCGTCCCATTTGGGTTCGTAGGACCACACGCCGGCCTCGGTCGGCACTTTGGACGTCGCTTTGGCCAGCATTGGTTCGACGGGTGGCAGCACTGGGAGGTCCACTCGATCCATCTTGGTCCATGGCCGAACGGCTGGGCTACATTCAGGTCCAATGTTCACCGGAGCCGCCCGGCCGGCGACATCCAACATGGCAGCTGGCAGATTCGCGCCCAGCCCGTCGGGCGATCTGCACATCGGCAACCTGCGCACGGCGATGCTGGCGTGGCTGTTCGCGCGCTCCACCGGCCGGCGGTTTCTGATGCGGGTGGAGGACCTCGACGACCGGACGCATGCCGACGTCGCGACCCGCCAACTCCACGACCTCGCCGCGATGGGCCTGACGTGGGACGGCCCGACCGTCTGGCAGTCGGCACACCGGCAGCATTACGACGACGTCGTCGACCGGCTGGCGAACAGCGGCCTGGTGTACGAATGCTTTTGCAGCAGAAGGGATATCGCGCAGGCACCGCGGGCACCCCACGCGCCGCAGGGCGCCTACCCCGGAACGTGCCGCAACCTCACCGGGGCGCAGCGTGCGGCACGGCGTCGCGGAACCGGGCGCCCCCCTGCGTTGCGGCTGCGGGCCGAAGTCAGCGAATACATCGTCACCGATCTGGTGCACGGCAGCTACACCGGTGTCGTCGACGACTTCGTGGTCCGCCGCGGCGACGGGGTGCCGGCCTACAACCTCGCCGTGGTGGTCGACGACGCCGACGAGGGCGTCGACCAGGTGGTTCGCGGCGACGATCTGCTGGCATCCTCCCCGCGCCAGGCCTATCTGGGCTCACTGCTCGGCTATCCGGAACCCGCGTACGCGCACGTGCCCCTGGTTCTCAACGCCGACGGCGCCCGGCTGGCCAAACGCGACGGTGCGGTGACCGTGGCCGAGGTGGGTGCGCCACGCGCCTTCGCACAGATCGCCGAGTCGCTCGGCTCGTCGGCGGGGTCCCTCGACGAAATGCTCGCGGACTTCGATCCGGACCGGTTGCCACGCGAACCGTGGGTATACCGGCCGGGGTGAGCGGAACCCTTGGTGTATCCCCGACGGGTTGTTAGCGTCCGCCGGTGGTCTTCTACCTGAAACGCATCGTGCTGGCGGTCATGGTGCTTGCCATCCTGACGAGTACCGCATGTAGTCCGTCGAACAAGGGCGGCGCCGGGGGCATCTCGCCGGGGTCGGTGCTGCGGGTCGGCACCGAAGGCGTCTACGCGCCGTTCAGCTACCACGACCCCACTACCGGCCAACTCACCGGATACGACGTCGACGTGGCCCGAGCCGTCGGCGACAAGCTGGGTGTGAAGGTCGAATTCGTCGAGACGCCATGGGATTCCATGTTCGCCGCACTGGAATCCAAGCGGTTCGACCTGGTGGCCAACGAGGTGACGATCACCCCGGAGCGCAAGCAGCGCTACGACATGTCCGAGCCGTACTCCGTGGGTGAAGGCGTGATCGTCAGCCGGGCGAGCGACAACTCCATCAAATCGCTCGCCGACCTCAGCGGCAAGGTGGCCGCCGAGACGGTCACCAGCAACTGGGCGCAGATCGCCCGCGACGCCGGCGCCCGGGTGGAGGCGGTCGAGGGCTTCACCCAGGCCATCACGCTGCTGAACCAGGGTCGGGTGGACGCCGTCGTCAACGACAGCATTGCGGTGTACGCCTACCTCGCCGAGACAGGCGACAAGTCGGTGAAGATCGCGGCGCAGATCGGCGAGCGCAGCGAGCAGGGCTTCGCCGCCCGCAAGAACAGCGGCCTGCTACCGGGGCTGAACAAGGCGATCGACGAGCTGAAGGCCGACGGCACGTTGGCCACGATCTCCGAGAAGTACCTCAAGGCGAACGCGACCGGCGCCCCGGTGCCCGCGCAGGGCCAGGCCAAGCCGCGCTCCACGGTGCAGCTGATCCTGGACAACCTGTGGCCGATGGCCAGGGCCGCGGTCACCAAGACCATTCCGCTGACCATCATCAGCTTCGCGATCGGGCTGGTGATCGCGTTGGCAGTCGCGCTGGCCCGGCTGTCGAACAACATCGTGGTGTCCAATGTCGCGCGGTTCTACATCTCCATCATTCGCGGCACACCGCTGCTGGTGCAGCTGTTCATCGTGTTCTTCGCGCTGCCGGAATTCGGTGTGCGGATCGACCCGTTCCCGGCAGCGGTCATCGCATTCAGCCTCAACGTCGGCGGCTACGCGGCGGAGATCATCCGCTCGTCGATCCAGAGCATTCCAAAGGGTCAGTGGGAGGCGGCCGAGACGATCGGGATGAGTTACGGCACCGCGCTGCACCGCATCATCCTGCCCCAGGCGTCGCGGGTGGCGGTGCCGCCGCTGTCGAACACCCTCATCTCGCTGGTGAAGGACACGTCGCTGGCGTCGACCATCCTGGTCACCGAACTGCTGCGCACCGCGCAGATCGCGGCAGCGCCGACGTTCGAGTTCTTCGCGCTGTACGGCACTGCCGCGGTGTACTACTGGGTGATCTGCCTGGTGCTCTCATTCGGCCAGAGTCGCCTTGAACACCGGCTGGAAAGGTATATAGCCCGATGACTGAGAACCGTGTCGTCGCCGAAGGGGTCGAGAAGGCCTTCGGTGACAACAAAGTACTGAAGGGTGTGTCGTTCACCGTCCCGGCCGGGTCGGCGACCACAGTCATCGGTCCCTCGGGCTCGGGCAAGACCACCCTGTTGCGGGCGCTGAACGCGCTGGACGTGCCCGACGTCGGCGTGATCAAGGTCGGCGATGTCGAGATCGACTTCTCCCGGCCGGTGTCCAAGGACGAACTGCGGCGTTATCGCGCGCAGAGCGGCATGGTGTTCCAGTCGCACAACCTGTTTCCGCACAAGACGGCGCTGCAGAACGTCACCGAGGGACCGCTGGTCGTGCAGAAGCGCCCGCGTGACCAGGTGGAGGCCGAGGCCGTCGAGCTACTGGAGCAGGTCGGTCTCGCCGACAAACGCGACCAGTACCCGTATCAGCTCTCCGGCGGTCAGCAGCAGCGTGTCGGCATCGCCCGCGCTGTCGCGATGAAGCCCAAGGTGGTGCTCTTCGACGAGCCGACGTCGGCGCTGGATCCCGAACTGGTCGGCGAGGTGCTGTCGGTGATCCGGGATCTGGCCCTCGAGGGCTGGACCATGGTGATCGTCACCCACGAAATCCAGTTCGCCAGAAAGGTTTCCGACCAGGTGCTGTTCACCGACCACGGCGTGATCCTGGAGAAGGGCACTCCCGACGAGGTGATCGGCAACCCGAAGGAAGAGCGCACCCGCCAGTTCCTGGACCGGATCCTCAATCCGCTGTAGCCAGCTCCTGCTGTCCCCACGGCGAGCCGTATGAGGTGAGCAGCTCGAGGGCGGCACCGAGTCGAATGCCTCCGGTCCGAGTATGCCTGAGCCGCTCCACGTTCCGTTGGCCAGAAGCTCCAGCACCACAACGGGATTGATCGCGGTCCGCCACACCACGCACTGGTGGCCGTACTCGTGAATCGACCACTGTTGTCGACGACGTGGTACAGGTAGGTGGACCCGGGGATTGCCGCCCTTACCGGTGCCGGTCACCCACAGGGCGGCACAGGTCTTGCCGTGCATCTTCGGACCAGTGTGGCCGGGTTGGGTAGGCGGGCGGCGACGACGTCGCGCGGACTGACCTGCACTCCCTGCACAGAACGCGGATCCGACACCACCCGCACCCGCGAGCAAGATTCGCAGGCGCTAGACCGTACGCCGCGCAGGCACCGCCGTCCCCGATTCCACTGTGCGGCCACGGTTCCGACCGTGCGGTCACGGCGGTTGTCGTGGCGGATCTTCGCCCCTCACCGCACTTTCGGCGCTTCGGCGTGCGTGCTCGCTCTGCCTAAACCTGCACGGCCAGTGTGGATAAGCCCCGCAGGGTGAGATTCGGCTTGTACTGGGGTTCGCTGTCGAGCCGGGCCCGCGGGCACCGCGCGGTCACGGCCGAGAGCGCCACGCTGGCTTCCAACCGCGCCAGCGGCGCCCCGAGACAGAAGTGCGGCCCGTGGCCGAACGCCAGATGCCGGATGGATTCCCGATCCGGGTCGAAGGTGTCGGGCCGGTCGAATACCGCCGGATCATGTTGTGCGGCAGCCAAAAGCAGCATCATGGTGTCGCCCTTGGGGACGGTGACGTCGCCAATCACCATGTCGTCAGCGGCGATTCGGCCGACCAGTTGCACCGGCGGGTCGAAACGCAGCGCCTCTTCGATGGTCGCGGACGCCCGCTGCGGATCGGCGCCCAGCGCGGCCCAGTTCCAGGGGTGGCGGAGCATCGCCAGGATGGCGTTGGCGATGAGATTGACCGTCGTCTCATGACCGGCGACCAGCAGCAGGTTGCAGGTCGCGATGATCTCTTCTTCCGTCAGCTGATCACCGGACTCCTCGACCGCGATCAGGCCGGACATCAGGTCCTCGCCCGGGTCACTGCGGCGTAGCTCGATCAGCTCATGGAAGTACTCGCGCAGCCACAGGCCGGCCTGCATCCGCTCGTCGAAGCCGTGGGGCAACTCTCCGGTGAACGTGATAAACGGGTCCAGCGCCTGCGCCAGCAACGCCGACGCCCGGCTGAACTTCGGCTCGTCCTCGATCGGCACGCCGAGCAGGCGGCAGATCACCGCGACCGGCAGCGGGTAGGCCAGGTCGGCGATGACATCAAACCTCCCGGCGGCCTCGATCCTGTCCAGCAGGTCGTCGACCAGCGCGGTGATATCGGGCTCCAGCGCCTTGATCACCTTCGGCGCGAACGCCTTCTGAGCAAGCTTCCGCAACCGGGTGTGGTCCGGCGGATCGAGGAACAGGAATCCCGGCGTGCCCATCGGGCGGGGCGACTCACCGGCCGCGATCTGCTGCTGTGCGACCGAGGATTTGAGCCGGTCACTGGCCGACGACGGGTGGCGCAGCACGCTATCACAGTCCTGGTAGCCGGAGAACACCGTGAGATTGGCATCGGGGAGCTCCAGCGGCCCCCGCTCGCGGATCTGCTCGTAGAGCGGATACGGGTCAGCACGGTTCGACGGGTCCAGCAGTTGCAGCAACAACGCCTGTGATTCGGCGGTGGTCGTCATGTTCTTATTGTGCACACGTCAAAGAACCCCGCAGGTCATCGTCGGTAATAGCGGCCCAGGACGTCGGCACGCAGTTCGTCGAACTCGCCGGCGGTGATCGCCGCCCGGATCCGGTCGACGAGCCTGATGATGAAGCGCTCGTTGTGGATGGTGCACAGCGTCGCCGCCAGGATCTCCTTGGCCTTGACCAGGTGGTGAATGTATGCGCGCGTGTAGTGACCGCAGGTGTAGCAGTCGCACTCGGGGTCGATCGGGGTGAAGTCGCGGCGATAGCGGGCGCCGGTGATGTTGTAGCGCCCGGTCGCCGAGTACACCGCCGCGTTGCGGGCGACCCGCGATGGTGACACGCAGTCGAAGGTGTCGGCGCCGGCGGCCACGGCGTCGAAGAGGTCGTCGGGTTCGCTGATGCCGAGCAGGTGGCGCGGTTTGTCGGCGGGCAATTCGGAGCTGACCCAGCCGACGATGGTGGCCAGGTTCTGCTTTTCCAGCGCGCCGCCGATGCCGTAACCGTCGAACCCTCGGCCGTCTTCTCCGCCAATAGATTTCAGCCCGCGGGTGGCTTCGCGGCGCAGGTCCTCGTACTGGGCGCCCTGCACGACGCCGAAGAGCGCCTGCGCCGGCCGGTCCGGTCGGGCGGCCGTCAGCCGCCGGTGCTCGGCCAGGCAGCGCACCGCCCAGTCGTGCGTGCGCCGCACCGACTCCTCCTGGTAGCCGCGGGTGTTGACCAGGGTCGTCAGTTCGTCGAAGGCGAAGATGATGTCGGCGCCGAGTTGATGCTGGATTTGCATCGACAACTCGGGGGTGAAGCGGTGCGTGGAGCCGTCCAGGTGCGACGTGAACGTCACTCCGTCGTCGTCCACGCGGGCCAGTCGCTCCTTACCCTCGGCGATGATGTCGTCGGCCCGGACACGGTCGGCATCCATCGCCAGCACCTTGCGGAAACCGGCACCCAGTGACAGCACCTGGAAGCCGCCGCTGTCGGTGAATGTCGGGGCGGCCCAGTTCATGAACGAGCCCAGGCCGCCGGCCTCGTCGACGACGTCGGCGCCCGGTTGCAGGTACAGGTGGTAGGCGTTGGCCAGCACCGCCTGAGCGCCAAGGTCTTTCATGGTTTCCGGCAGGACCGCCTTGACCGTTGCCTTGGTCCCCACCGCGATGAACGCCGGGGTGTGAATCTCGCCGTGCGGGGTGCGGATGACGCCGGTGCGCCCGAACCGACCCGGCAGTTTCGTCTCGACGGAGAAGAACGGGTCGGCCACGAGGTGTATTCAACCAATTGCCGGATTCCCGGCCGCGACGGGCATCGTCGCCGATACATTTTCTTCCGTGAAGATCGGATTCGCTGTCGTCGGCGCCGCCGCACTGGTCATCGGCAGTCTCGCCGGATGCTCGTCGGGCCCCGCCCCCGCAACGCCACCGCCCGGCGGCCTGCCCGCAGGCACCGCCGAGATCACCATCAACAACAAGTCCACCGGCACCACCCAGGCCGTGTCGTGCCAGTCGACCGAGTCCCTGCTGACCATCACCACCGGCGATGACGCCACCGGCATCACGGCGGCGGTCTCCAATAAAGAGGCACTCACCGCCGAGTCGGTCGGCATCCGCAACCTCGGCGACTTCACCGGCAGCTACCAGAAGGACCTCGGCGACGACGCCAGCGTTTCCGTGACCGGCAGGACCTACAAGATCACCGGCACCGCCGACGGCTTCAACTTCACCAACCCCAGCTTCAGGACCTCCGGAAGCTTCGCGATCAAGGTGTCCTGCTAGAGGCGGTGCCGGCCTCCGCTGCTTCCGGCGGCGACCAGCAGACGGTGCGTCCCGTTGCCCATCGACACCAGTTGCGGTATCCGCGGCGCCGGCAGTGCTTCGGACAGGTCCGACATCATCGCGGTCTGCCCCGTCACGCCGAACTGCACGCCGGTCTTGGCGCCGAACGAGGGTTCCAGGTCGCGGATCTGCTGCATCAACGACTGCGTCTGCGGACTGGCGGGTCCACTCTTGGGAATCACCATGATGAGCGCGCCGGATGCAAAATCTCGATATCCGTCACAGTTAGCCGGCAAAGTGTCCGGGCTCACATCACTTGTGTGGGGGCGGGGTCTTGTCGAGAAACGTCACGATGCCGTCGGCCAGCTCCTCGCCCGCGTCCTCCTGCAGGAAGTGGCCTGCGCCGGCTATCAGCGGATGATCGATGCCTTGGGCTCCGCGCATCGCACTCGCGAAGATCGCACCCATCGGTCCGGTGATCGGATCGCTGTCGCTGAACGCGACCAACATCGGTGTGGCGCTGGCGCGTAATGTTTCCCACGCCGACCGGTTGGCTTCCGAAGCCGGGTCGTCGGGTGACGTGGGCACCAGGCCGGGCATGGCGCGAGGACCCGCGCAGTACAAGTCGTCGGGGAACGGCGCGTCGTATCCCGCCCGGACGGCATCGGTCATCGACCGACGGCACCCGCCCTGGACGAATCGCCCGATCTCGATCTTCGGCTGCCCCTGGATCGCCTCTCGGAATCGCCACCAGATGTCCGGCATCGGAAAATCCCCAGTCGGCAGGCCCGTATTCGCCACGACCAGGCGAGCGAAACGCTCTTGGTGCTCGGCGGCCAGCCGCAACCCGATCAGCCCGCCCCAGTCCTGACCGACCAACGTCGCTCTCCGCAGATCCAGGACATCGAATGCCAGCGCCCGCATCCACTCGACGTGGCGGGCGTAGGTGTGGTCCTCGTGGCTAGCGGGCTTGTCGGAACGACCGAACCCGACGAGGTCGGGGCAGACCACGCGGTGCCCTGCGGCAACCAGAATGGGGATCATCCGCCGATAGAGAAACGACCACGACGGCTCACCGTGCAGCATCAGCACCGGATCGGCGTCGGGTGGGCCGGCCGCTATCCACGCCACCCGCAGCGCACCGCCTTCGTCATCGTCGACCTCGCAATACTGTGCCGCATAGGGAAATTCGGGTAAGTCGGCAAATCGCTCTTCCGGGGTTCGCAACGTCCTCATGTTGGGTGAAGATACCCGCAGCCTGCGCAGAGTCAGTGCGTAGGCAAATAATTCGGCCAATCTCGTGACCGCGCGTGGGCGGCACCCCATACTGCTATCGGTTCGCCGATCTTGACGGGCCACGACAACCAAAAAGGAGAACAGTAGTGAAGCGTGGGTTCATGGTGGCTGTAGGCGGCGCGGCGGTTGTCGTCGCGGGCCTGGCCGGCTGTTCGTCGGACAAGTCGTCGACGTCGGCCAGCAGTTCGGCAAGTTCGAGTTCCGCGTCGGCTTCGGTGAGTGTGTCGGCAAGCGCAACCGCCGCACCGGGCGGGGCCAAGGTATCGATCGACGGCCAGGATCAGAACATCCAGGGCCAGGTCGTGTGCGCCTCGATGGGCGGAAACGTCAACATCGCGATCGGTGAGAGCGCAACCGGCATAGCCGCTGTGGTCGCCGAGGGCGATTCGCCGGTGGTCCATTCGGTCGGGCTCGGCAACGTCAACGGTGTCACCCTCGGCTTCCAGGAGAACGCCGGGCAGGGCAATGCCGAAGCCACCAAGGACGGCAGCTCCTACAAGATCAGCGGCAACGCAACGGGTATCGACATGGCCAACCCCCTGCAGCCGCTGACCAAGCCCTTCGAGATCCAGGTCAGCTGCCCATAGCCAGGTACCACGAGTCCGCAACGGCGGCGCCCCGACAAGGGTGCCGCCGTTGTTATGAGTACGCGGCAACGGTGTGGCTATTCGCCACGGTGGAGTGGTTGCAATCCTGGGACTACGTCTGCGGGCTCTGCGCAGGTGACAAATGAGTGCTTATTTGCGAACGGAACCATCGCTCCCGCATGGGACGTTGCCAGGTTTGGCGGACACCGGCGCGGGCAATAGGTCAGTACGCGGGGGCACCTGAGATAGGTTGCGTCTCATGTTCCCCGTATGGCGATGGATGAGGCAACCCCGTGCGTTGTCGGGGGAGGCAGCGCAGGCTCATCATCGCCGCCTTAACTACTAGACGCCGGCGGCTCGCTCCAGATCCTTCAGCGCGTCCTCCAGCTGCCCGAGTAAACGCTGCAGGTGCGGCACACTGCGCCGGCATCCGACGAGGCCGAAATCGAGATTGTCCGCGTTATTCGCCAACGTGATGTTGAGCGCCTGCCCGTCGAGGGCGATCGACAGCGGGTAGTTGCCGTCGAGGCGCGCGCCGTTCCAGTACATCGGCTCGCGCGCTCCCGGCACATTCGAGATGACGATGTTGAACGGCGGCCGGGTCGACGACACGAAACCCGGCACCGCCGCCAGACCCAGCGGCGCGATCAGGAACGCCGACAATGCCAGCGCCTGCACGCGCGGCAACTCCGAGAAGACCTTCTTGTTGTCGCGCATCGACGCGCTGATCATCTCGAGGCGTTTCGCGGGATCGTCGACGTCGGTCGCCAGGTTGCACAGGATCGTGCCGACCATGTTGCCGCCACCCTCGGCGTCTTTCTCGGTCCGCAGGTTCACCGGCACCATCGCGATGAGCGGGGTATCCGGCAGCTCACTCTGCTCGGTGAGGTAGGCGCGCAGGGCGCCCGAGCACATGGCCAGGACGACGTCGTTGACCGTGACGCCGGCCGCGCTTTTGACCTTCTTGATGCGATCCAGCCCCCAGGATTGCGCCGCAACCCGGCGCGCCCCGCCGATGGGGACGTTGAGCATGGTGCGTGGCGCAGCGAACGGCAGCGTCAGTTGCTGTTCTACGAGCGCAGCTCGCGCCAGCCCGAATGTCGACGGAACAAGCGCGGCAACCGATCCCGCGAGTTTAGTGAGCGACGAGAGTCGGGATTGGCGTTCCGGTTCGCGTCGGCGGCGTGGCGGCAGGGCCCACGGAACCCGGGTTTCAGTGTCGTCGGGATCGGGGCTCAGGGCCCGCTGCATGAGCTTCAGCGCGGAGACACCGTCGATGAGCGAGTGATGGAATTTGACGTACACCGCGAACCGGCCGTCGTTGAGCCCTTCCACCAGATTCGCTTCCCAGAGCGGCCGGTGCCGATCGAGCAGACTGCCGTGCAGTCGCGACGTCAGTTCCAGCAGTTCGCGGACGCGTCCGGGCGACGGCAGGGCGGAGCGGCGCAGGTGGTAGTCGAGCTCGACGTCGTTGTCGAAGGCCCAGCCCACGTTGGCGATTCCGCCGAAGATGCTCGCCGGGTGCTTGCGGAAGGTGGGCTGGAAGTCCTGCTGGACAACCATCGCCTCATAGGCTTCCCGCACGAACTCCGGTCCCGCCCCCTCCGGCGGTTCGAACAACTGCAAACCCCCGACGTGCATGGGGTGCTCGCGGGACTCCGTCAGTAAAAACATCGAATCCGTCGGCGATATCAACCTCATTGCCCTCCACCTCTCAGCACAGACGTTACCCACTCTCCGTTCCGAGCAACCGCGGTTGGTTCGGTTCGGTTTGGGGAACGATAAGCCAATGGGACTCACCGTGGCTGTCACCGGACCGACTGGGGAAATCGGCATCTCGGCGGTGACAGCCTTGGAAGCGGACCCCAACGTGGATCGGATCATCGGGATGGCGCGCCGCCCCTTCGACCCCGCCTCGCACGGTTGGACGAAATCGACGTACCAGCAAGGCGACATCCTGGACCGGGATGCGGTTGACGGCTTGGTCGCCGATGCCGATGTGGTCATCCATCTAGCGTTCATCGTCCTGGGGTCTCGCGAGGAGGGGGAGCGTGTAAACCTCGCGGGGACACGCAACGTCTTCGAAGCGGCCGTTGCGGCCGAGCGGGTCCGGCGGCTCGTCTACACCTCGTCTGTCGCCGCCTACGGCTACCACTCCGACAACCCGGTGCCGATCACTGAGGAGGTTCCGCGCCGCGGCTCACCCGAGCACTACTACTCCGGGCAGAAGGCCGCCTGTGAAGCCGCACTCGCAGAGATCACCGACGGAACCTCGCTCGACGTCTATGTCCTGCGTCCGTGCATTGTCGCCGGACCCGAGGCGACTGCACTGGCGGACGCGATGCCGTGGAATCAACTGCCCGATACCGTCCGGACCGCTGCCCGCGCAATACCGATTCTGAAGCCGCCCTTCCCCGATCCGGGAGTCCCGATTCAGTTGGTGCACCATGACGACGTCGCCGCAGCGATCGCCCTGGCGGCAACCACTTCGGCTCCAGCCGGCGCTTACAACATCGCCGGCGACGGCGAGCTGTCGCTATCCGAGGTCGCGACCGCGCTGGGCGCGCGCCCGGTGCGGGTGCCCGCCGTCGCCGCAGCGGCGTCATCGGCCGTCATCGCGCGACTGCCGTTCCTGCCGTCGGCGATCGAGTGGTTGCACGCGGGACGGACCTCGGTGGTGATGGACATCAGCAAGGCCAGGTCCGTGCTCGGATGGCAACCCAAATACTCCGCCGCCGAAACCCTGGAAGCGCTGGCCGCCTCGGTGTAGCCCAATCACTGAAGTTGCAGTAACCGCAAGCGCCGCGTTTTGCAGGTAAGTGATGCCATTCCGGGTTGAACCAAAGCCACCACAACTGCGTCTGGTTTGTGGAGGTGATTACGCTGAGCAATACCGCTCCCGCCGAAATATCCGACGTCCTGCAGAACGCGTACGGACCTATGCGGTTCTCTAGCCGTCGGTGTCATCACGACCGATGATCACCTCGATGGCTCAACACCAGGGCCTATCGGACGAGTTCATGGCGGTGTTGTTGCGCACTCTGTGGTCGTATCGCGGGCTCGATGGCGACCTGATCCGGACCGCTGCGGTCCTCGGGGTGCATCGCAGCACCGTGCGATATCGCCTTTACCGCATCCGCGAACTCACCGGGCTCGAGCCCCAAGATTCCCGGTCCGTGGAGGCGCTACGCATCGTCGCAACCCGCCAAGGCTGACGCTGCCCGCGCAGCCCGAGTCCCATTTGCCTTCGAGCCCGCAGGACTATG
>JAOPWF010000211.1 GCA_025965815.1 Mycobacterium sp. | reverse complement strand
CGCAGACCACCCTCGTCTTCTTCATCAACACCGACGTCCCACAAGAGGCCAGCGCGACACTCGCGCACGCAATCACCGACGTCATCTCCCCCGACCACGTAATCGGCTGATACGGGCCAGCCGCCGACTGAGTTCTCACACGAGGAAGTCTCCGGACTCACCGGGGCGGTTCATTTGGCAATTTCGCGATTCACATGCCAAAGGAGGTTCATGTGGTTGCGCGGGTGACTTGGGTGTACTGAGAGCTGGCGCGACAACAGCGAGGCATACTTCGTGAGTCGCGTTGAGAAGAAACGTGAAGCGCGCCCATACGGTCTTCTTCCAAGGTGAGCCGACATATCGGAACCCCCTTGGTTTCCGACCCAGGAACCAGCGGATCGAGCGGGTCGCCCTTGACATTCTTTTGGTTGCCGCCGAGGTACACCGCCTCCAACTGGAGGTCCGCCGTCCGAGGCTTCTCAACGGAACCACCAGCGCACTGTCGCCCACGTACGGCACCGTACTCGGAACGAGTACAGGTGGAGTGTTGACCGGGTGGCCGCTAGTCGTTTGGACTGCGTGCCAGTTGTGCCACGCTCCCGACGGCGTGGCCTTACCCCAATTCTTACCCCAATCAGCTCGCGGCGACCATCAGCATCAACGAATAAACATGCAGGTCAGCGGGTGCCAGCGGGTATCCAAACATGCAGCTCCGTTACCTGGGGGTCAAGTGGTCGCAGGTTCAAATCCTGTCAGCCCGACCATGAGAAGTAGGCTCTGAACTGCCATAACGGAGCTAATCTGCTCAATGGTTCGATGAGGCGACGATCAGCCGGTGGGACCAGCCGGGTGCCGGCGGCGCACTCAATGGACTCGTGCGGGGGTGCATTGGGCCGATCGACCACACGTCATGCACGCTATGTGCGCCTGTACACGTTGTGCGGCTTTGGCCGAGGCGGGTGTCTTAGTGCCGAAGTTGACCGCTGGTCAAGTGGGGTGGTGGCACGCAAGTCTTATCAGCGTCTTGCGCGCGTCAGGGAACCCATCTTGAGGTTGTCGGCGCGCGGCGGCCTTGGCCCGGCGCCGTTCGGCGACCGCTCGGCGTGCTTCGCGAAGCCGCTGGCGAACGACTTCCAGGTCGTCCTCAGCATGGCTTAAGCTTTCAGTTACCGCTGAGCGCCCTACGCGCCAATGCTGCTGCCGCAGGACTCACGATATTCCGCCGCGCCCGGTTGACGGGCTGGTCGGTAACGTTGATCAGGACTTCGTAGACGGGGAGTTGACGCAGGGACGATTCCGAGATTGACCGACCGTCGGAGTAGCGCCAACCGAGTTCGGCCAACAATGCCGTCATCGTGTCGAACGGCAGTCTGGAGCTGGCCGAAGCCGCCGCAAAGGTCATCATAAGCAGGGTGGCCTGCGTCTCAAACTTCTCGTCGAATTTGGGAATCAGCCGACCGGCCAGATGCTCCCACAGTCTGTCGGCGTCACGCTGGGCCGCTTCGCCCACCTTGGTTAGCAGCAGCGTGCCCTTGTACTTGCGCAGCAGTCCCAACGACTGCACGCCTTCGCGGAACCGCAGCAGGGGGTAACATTGGACCTCGCGATTGTGCTCGCCAATCCAATCATTCATTACAGGAACGACTTTCGAGGCTTCCTGGACGTCAGTCGGTTTGAGGTATCCGGCGGTCGTCAACGGAATGCCGCCGTCCTTGGCGCGGTCCAGAAACCACTGATACGCCCGCAGATTGTCGGCAACAGCGATCGTGTCCAGCGATCGCGCACCGGCCAGCGTGAGCGCCGCCATCGTCAGGTCGTCGCCATACGGGGTGTACGTGAGCCGATGAACCAGGTCGACCAGGCGCACGTCAATGCCTGCCTCGCGCAGGACGAAGTACGCGTCGCCGAACCCCTTGTTGACTCGTTCCGGCTCGAACAGCGCGGGGTCAGGGAGCACCTCGGCGAGGCTGTCGGCGTCGACCAGATGCCCGCAGTCTTCTGGCGGCGCGGCGCGCTCACCGTCGACGACAACCGCTGCGGGACAGTCGCTCTCGGCGGGAAGAACTTCTTCGAGACGCAGCGTCAGCTCCCAGTTGTCGCCGTAATCGTAGAGGTAGTGCAGGACATCGCCGGGCTCACTGAGGGTTTCGTCGAGTCGAGTCTCGGCGGCCAGCAGGCCGTCGTCGTCTTCGGGCCACTCCTTGTTGTCCACGTCGTACGGGCACAGGAACAGTTGGTTGTGGTGGTCGAAGGCGCCGCCGCCGAGTGAGAAGCGATGCAGGTGCGAGTCGGTCCAGTCGAACGCCACCTGCAGGACCTGGTGCAGCAGGTCCAGCGACAGGTTCGCGCGCAGGTCCAGCCGTCGCCAGATCGTTGGATCGCTGTCATTGAGGTGCACCCGGACCCGGTAGACGACGACATCACGCCGTCGCGCGCGACGCAGATCGGGGCGCGACACCGGTTCCGGTACCAGACGCAGGTACGGGCGCTCGCTCATGCCGCTCACCTTAGAGCTGTCGCCGAGTCGATCGGGCACCATGTCGGTATGCCGTTGTCGGAGAGGGCGCTGCTCAAGGCGGCCGGTGACCGGAGCTACGCCCGAGGCGAAGACTATGTCCGATACGTCCGAGGGTTGCGGACGACAGCCGTGAGAGCCTACGCGTCGGTCCGGGCCAAGCGGGTCTACACCGTGGAGCTCGACTGGTCCGGTCCGCAACCAGATGGTTTCTGCACGTGCCCGCACGCCGCCGACGGTCACTTCTGCAAGCACCTGGTCGCGGTCGGACTCGCCGTGATCGACAGCGGCGCCGTCGACGACGCCACTGGGGTGGCATCGGCGCTGGAAGCGACCGTGCAAGCGATGGACGTCGACGAGCTTCGCGAACTCGTCATGACCCTCGCCCAGCGCGACGGCGAAGTGCGCCGCATGCTGGAGGTTCGCGCCACGGCCGTATCCGGCGACGACACGACCGCGAAAGCCGAGTTCGAAGCCTATGTGCAAAACGCCCTGGAATTGCGCGGATTCGTCGACTATCGCGAGTCCTACGCGGTCGCGGAAGGCGCCAGCCAAGTACTCGACGAACTCGAGAATCACCTGAATGGAGGGTCCGCCGAAATCGTACGGCCCGCCCTGCTGTGCGCGTTGATCCTGCTGCGCACGATCACCGAGCAGGCGGACGACTCGTCGGGTGCAATTGGCGCTGAATGCGAGCGGGCTGCCGACCTGTACGCGCAGGCATGTCGACTGGGTGAGCCAGACCCAGCCGAACTCGCAGGGTGGCTGGCGACTTTCCGTGCCACCTCGCCGGGATGGCCGACGCTGCTGCTTGCAGATTTCGTCGACGCATTCGACGACCATGCGCTCGCGATCTACCGCGCGGCGGTCGCGGACTTGGACCGTCAGCACGCAGGTCGCGACCACTGGAGCCGGTTTGAAGTCGACGCCATGTTGCTGGAGCTCGCCGATCACGACGGCGATGTCAATCGGGCTGTCGACCTGCTGAACGAACGGGAGCACCCGCAGTACGGGGCGATCATCGCCCGCTTGCGGGCGGCCGGACGTGCTGACGAGGTAGTCAACTGGATCGATCGGGCGGTTGCCGCAGGGCGAGCCAGCAGTCAAGGCGGCGGTAATGGCTATTGGCTGAGCCCGTCCGACGTCGCCGACACGTACCGGGGAATCGGCCGCATCGACGACGCGATCGCAGTTCTGCGTGCCGATTTCGTCCGGCAGCCTGCGGTCCACGCCTATCGGTCACTGCTGGACTTTGCCGCCACGATCGATCGCGCCGATACCGAACGCGCCTGGGCGCTCGACCACGCGCGAGAATTGGCTGGTGGCCCCGGCGCGGGGTCGGTCCTGGTCCAGCTCTCACTGAGCGAAGGAGACGTGTACGCCGCCTGGGAGGCCGCCGACCGCTATGGTCCCGGCTGGGCATGGCAGGAACTTGCTACGCAAGGTGCCGAGGCTCGGCCGGTAGCCGCTGCAGATCTGTACCGGCCGCAGCTCGAGAACGACCTGCAGCGTCCCAACACCAGGCTCTACCCTGGCATTGCTGCGACGCTGGCAACGATGGCCGAGCTGTATGAAAGAGGCGGTCGCAGTGCTGATTTCGCGTTGTACATCGCCAAGGTCCGGCAAGACTACGGCAGGCGCCCCTCGCTGATGAAGGCGCTCCAAGCGAAGGGGCTCTGAGCGACTTCACTCGCTGGGCCAGCGTGTGAGGAGCACTGGCTGCGTCGACCTCACCTGTGCAGGGAGATCGCCAATCCGGGACCGCCATTCTTGTTGGCGTACTTCCGCCGCACTTACTCCCGCCAGCGCTCCCCGAGCGCTTTCGCCGCTGTAGACACCTTCATGACCAGACGACGCTCGCGGTTCCTGACGGGAACGAAGTGGTAGTGCTCGTAGAAGGATTGTGCCTCGTCGTCTATGGCATCAACGACGATGAGCCGGCCGCCGCCGATTTCCGATGCGGCGACGGCTTTGCCTAGTGCGTCGAGCAGCAGCTGCTCGCCATGTCCCTGACCCCGCAGCGACGTGTCGATCGCCAGGCGGGCAATCAAGTATCCGGGTATGCGGGAATAGCCGCCGGCCCTGGATCCCGAGACGCCGTCGTCGTTGCGTACTACTTCGGTGGGGCAGATGGCGAAATAGGCACTGACTTTCTGTTCGCCGAGCGGGGTCCACACGTAGACGTGCGCGACTCCGGTGCTGTCCGCGCGACGGGCATGGGCGATGAGCCAGGTATTCAGCGACTCCTTACCGCAGTCGAACCCTTCCAGCGTGTGGGCGTCAGAGAGTCGCGCGGACTCGAACATTGTTCAACGCCTTGTGAAGGCCGCTGGTTTGCGTGCGG